>JAGHVP010000191.1 GCA_018064305.1 Candidatus Equibacterium intestinale
TCAAAAGACAATTATGTGGCCGATTCGCTGCAGAAATTCGCCAATACATTCGACTATTCAATCTTCAACAAGCCATATTCCGACCTGTATGAGTTCACTCCTTACCAGATTGACAGTATAAAGAAGGTTGAGAAGCAGAGAACTCCGTATGTCATGGCAAGGGCAGGCGCCCAGTTCCCCCTTTCACCGGAGGTCCAGATAAAGTCCCAGCTTGTGGCAACACCGAAGCTCAACCTGGGGGTCAACGGGGCAATGAGCTCGTTCTTCGGCGACCTCGACTACCTCGGTGCAACGGACGCACTTAACACAAACAGGGTGAATTCCGCCTTAAGCGCCAATATGAAGCACGCCTGGGACAATGGCGAACTGGACATTGTGGTTGGATATAAGGGTGACAGTTATAAAGACACATATCTTGACAATTTCCTGGCGCACAAGGTGAATACATTCACCGCCGGATTCAGCGTAGAGTCGGCCATGCCGCAGGACAACAGCCTCTATTACAGCTTCGACTTCAACTTCGACAAGACTGCGAAGCATCTCACAGGGCTGCCCGAACTGGACACAACCTACAACAATTCCCTGCTCACGCTGCAGGGACGCATAGGCTCTTCATTCGACAAGCACCGTATCTACATCGACCTGATATACAAGAGTGCCTTCTTCGACAAGGGAGAGGAAAAACCTAATACCGGTGTACTTGAATTCACTCCCATCTACGAATATTCGCAGGGGCGGTTTAAGGTGAAGGCAGGCGCCCGGTTCGGCAACATATTCATCAACCGCGATGCTCACACCACGCTTCATCCTGAAATCGACTGCAAGGTGGAGCTCATAAAGAACGGCCTGTGGCTGCGCGGAATCCTTGCCGGAGGCAACGACATCAATTCGATCGTGCCGTACGTGCACGACGCTCCGTGGATATGCATGGGGCTGAAAGACGGCTCGCATACCGTTGACCATCTCATCGGTGCCCGTGGAATTGACAGCAAGGTGGCTCTCGAGTCGATTGTTGCAGGACGTTTTGCGCTCTCTCCGTATTTCGCCTATTGCACATATTCAGACAGGATGCAGTTCTTCACGATGTTCTCTTCTACAGGACTCCCTCTGCTCGTGCCTGTCCACACAGACTACAACGAGATGTCGCTTGGAGTTGAAACATCTTGGAAGTCAAAGGATTTGACAATCACAGGTATGGCACAGCGCAACAATTATACGATGAAGTCGTCGGAGGTGCCGTACATGCTGCCGAAGTTCGAGATATCTGCATCTTTCGATTATAATTTCAAGGAGAGGTTCTTCATCAGTGCCGGATTCCACTATGAAAGCGAGAAGGAATCATGGCTTGGCGGAACAGTGCCCGAGTATCTCGACCTCACGGCCATGGCAACCTATGCGGTAAACCGTCATTTCTCAGCGTACATCAAGGGCGGCAACCTTCTTGACAACATGAATTTCAGGCATTTCGAGATACCCGAAATGCCCCGCAACATAGGGGCCGGAATAGCTGTTAATTTCTAGTTGATATTACCCGGAAAAGGGTGGTTTTTCTAGTGATTTTTTCGTATCTTTGTATGCTATTTTAAGTAAGATATGAACGAATCACAAGAAGAAGTTTTGAAGAAAGCCGAAGAATATTCGGCCGACAGTATCCAGGTCCTTGAAGGGCTTGAGGCAGTAAGGAAAAGACCGTCTATGTATATCGGCGACGTCTCTGCCCGCGGTCTTCATCATCTGGTGTATGAGGTGGTTGACAACTCAATCGATGAGGCTCTGGCAGGCTGGTGCTCCGACATCGAAGTCACGATATTGGAAGGCAATTCCATAAGGGTAAAGGATAACGGCCGTGGTATCCCCACGGGCATGCACGAGAAAGAGCACCGTTCCGCACTGGAGGTTGTGCTTACAGTGCTGCATGCCGGCGGTAAGTTCAGCAAAGACAGCTACAAGGTTTCCGGCGGTCTGCACGGTGTGGGTGTGTCCTGCGTCAACGCCCTTTCAGACCATCTCACAGCCGAGGTGCACCGCGAAGGAAAAATCTTCATGCAGGATTATTCGAAGGGTAAACCCTTGAACAGCGTGCATGTTACAGGCGAAGCCGAAGATACAGGTACAATCATCACTTTCCACCCGGATCCCGAGATTTTCTCTGTAACTGAATACAACTACAACACTCTCGCTGACCGTCTGCGCGAGCTCGCCTACCTTAACAAGGGGGTGAAGCTGATCCTTACCGACGAGCGCGCCGGCCAGGTGGAGGAAGTGGAGGCTGAAGAGGGTGCACCTCAGGCGGCACCTGTCCAGAAACACGATGTGTTCTACTCGGAGAAAGGGCTGATAGAGTTTGTAGACTATCTCGACGGTACCCGTGAGAAACTTACCGAGACACCTATCTGCCTTGAAACAGACAAAGTCATCCCCATCGAGGTGGCAATGCAGTACAACACCGGTTTCACCGAGAATGTACATTCATACGTAAACAACATCAACACCATAGAAGGTGGTACCCACCTCAGCGGTTTCCGCCGCGGCCTTACCACTACTCTCAAGAACTACGCTGAAAAGAACGGTCTCCTTGCGAAGCTCAAGTTCGATATCGATCCCTCTGACTTCCGTGAAGGCCTCACCGCAGTCATTTCTGTAAAGGTGGCCGAGCCTCAGTTCGAGGGGCAGACCAAGACCAAGCTCGGCAACAGCGAGGTCATGGGTCTTGTTTCAAACGCAGTGAGCCAGGCTCTGGAGCAGTATCTTGAAGAGAATCCCAAGGATGCCCGCATGATTGTGGACAAGGTGATTCTGGCTGCAACGGCCCGCCATGCCGCACGTAAGGCACGTGAGCTTGTGCAGCGCAAGACAGTGATGTCAGGCGCCGGCCTCCCCGGCAAGCTGGCCGACTGCTCGAGCCGTGATCCTGAGAAGTGCGAGCTCTTCCTGGTCGAGGGAGACTCCGCAGGCGGTACTGCAAAGGTAGGCCGCGACCGTATGTTCCAGGCCATCCTTCCTTTGAGAGGTAAGATTCTGAACGTGGAGAAGGCAATGGAGCACAAGGCGTTCGAGAGCGAGGAAATCCGTAACATCTACACTGCCCTGGGTGTTTCTGTCGGCACTCCCGAAGACCCCAAGGCCTTGAACATGAGCAAGCTCCGTTATCATAAGATTGTGCTGATGACCGATGCCGATGTCGACGGCCGCCACATCAACACACTTATCCTCACATTCTTCTTCCGCTATATGCCCGACCTTATCTACAACGGATATGTATATCTGGCAACTCCTCCCTTGTACCAGGTGAAGAAAGGCAAGGAGATGGTGTACTGCTGGAGCGACGAAGAGCGCAGCGCCGCTGTCGACCGCATGTCGAACGGACGTGGAGAGGCAGGTGTGAAGGTACAGCGCTACAAAGGTCTCGGTGAGATGAGTGCCGAGCAGCTCTGGGAAACCACAATGGACCCCGAGCACCGCAAGGTGAAGCTGGTCCAGGTGGAAAATGCAGCGGAGGCTGACAGAATATTCTCGATGCTTATGGGTGACGATGTTCCGCCACGCCGCGAATTCATAGAGCAGAATGCAAAATATGCTAACATTGACGCTTAAATATCACAAACATCATGGATATATTTGAAAGAATATCAAAAGATGCCGGCGGTCCGCTCGGCCAGTACTGGGAGAAAGCACAGGGTTATTTCATGTTCCCCAAGCTTGAAGGCGAACTCGGTCCTCACATGAAATTCCAGGGGCAGGACGTACTCTGCTGGAGCTTGAACAACTACCTCGGACTTGCAAACCATCCTGAAATCCGCAAGGTAGACGGTGAGGCTGCTGCGCGCTGGGGTATGGCTTACCCTATGGGAAGCCGTATGCTTACCGGCCACACTTCACTGCACGAAAAACTCGAGCATGAGCTGGCAGATTTTGAAAAGAAGGAAGATGCATTCCTCTTCAACTTCGGCTACCAGGGTATTGTCTCCACTATCCAGACACTCCTTACACGCGCCGACGTTGTGGTTCACGACAAAGAGGCACACGCATGCCTGGTGGACGGCTGTATGCTGGCCAGCAAGGCAGAGCGCCTTTCATACCGCCACAACGATATCAAGCACTTTGAGAAAGTTATCCAGCACGCGCTGGAGATCACCAGCCAGACAGGCGGCGGTATCCTTGTCATCACAGAAGGTGTTTACGGTATGACAGGTGCGCTCGGCAACCTTGGAGAACTGGTGGAGATGAAGAAGAAATATCCTTTCCGCATCCTTATCGATGATGCTCACGGATTCGGTGTAACCGGCCCCACAGGCCGCGGTACCAGCGAGCATTTCGGTGTGATGGACGGAATCGACCTCTATATCGGTGCATACGCCAAGTCTATGGCCACTATCGGTGGTTTCGTGGCAGGCCCGAAGGCAATCATCCAGTATCTGCGTTACAACATGCGTTCGCAGATTTATGCAAAGGCACTTCCCATGCCCATCGTAGAGGGCTGTCTCAAACGTCTCGAGATTATCCGCGGCGAAGAGGGTGCACGTCTCCGCGAGAACCTCTGGGTTGTCACCCGCGCTCTCCAGAAAGGCTTCCGTGACCTCGGCTTCGACATCGGCCCTGCAGAGGCATGTGTGACACCTGTATTCATGAAGGGTAATGTCGCCCAGGCAACAAACATCCTGGTAGACCTCCGTTCACGCTACCACATCTTCTGCTCTGTTGTCACCTATCCCGTTGTGCCCAAGGGCGTGCTGATGTTCCGCATCATCCCTACAGCTGCACACACCCTGGAAGATGTCAACTATACACTTCAGGCATTCGCTGATG
Organism: Candidatus Equibacterium intestinale; assembly: GCA_018064305.1. Lineage (GTDB taxonomy): Bacteria > Bacteroidota > Bacteroidia > Bacteroidales > UBA932 > Equibacterium > Equibacterium intestinale. Next base: position 4,807 of record JAGHVP010000191.1, read on the forward strand.
TCAAGAAGCGTCTCGAAGCAGGCGAATACGATGCCGACGAGATGACAGATGTATCTGTAAAGTAATCAATCCCAGTTGATTATGTTTACGGGAAAAACAATAGTAATTACGGGCGCAACTTCGGGCATCGGCCTGGCTTGCGCCCGCAATTTTGCAGTTAAAGGGGCAAGGCTTGTGCTGGCGGCACGCAGCCTTGACAAACTTGCCGAGGTAGAGAAAGAGCTTTCTGCAGTCACCGAGGTGCTTGCAGTAAAAGCCGACGTGAGCTGCGAGGACGACTGCCGCAACCTGATTGAAAAGGCTGTGGAGCGTTTCGGCGGGATAGATGTCCTGGTCAACAATGCAGGAATCTCTATGCGTGCGCTTTTCAAGGATCTTGACCTGAAGGTGATACGCAGCCTTATGGATACCAATTTCTGGGGTACTGTGTACTGCACCAAATATGCGCTGCCTTATCTGCTGGAGGCAAAAGGTTCGGTGGTGGGCGTGATTTCGACGGCAGGTTTTGTTGGCCTTCCAGGCAGGACGGGCTACAGCTCTTCTAAGTTTGCAGTCCGCGGCTTCCTGAACACACTGCGTATCGAACATATTAAAGACGGACTCCATGTGATGGTGTTCGCTCCCGGCTTCACCGCTTCGAATATCCGCCACACAGCCCTCACTGCTGACGGCAGCCAGCAGGGCAGGACTCCGCGCGACGAGGGAAAGATGATGACAGCAGAGGCGGTTGCGCTCAAGATGGAGAAGGGCATAATGCGCCGCAAGGCCCAGATGGTGCTCACTCCCATAGGCAAGCTCACCTACTGGCTGGGCAACAGGTTCCCCCGCCTGACAGACCGTCTGGAATACAGCTATATGGCCAAAGAGCCTGACAGCCCTTTCAAATAGAGCCTGTTATACAGGATTGTTGGATTCTTCAAGACTCTGGAATCCTTCACCTAGAATTTCAGATGAATCCAGGACATTGACAAATGCACTCGGGTCGATGCCTGCAACATACGAGCGCAGCTCGACCATCTCCCTACGGCTGAGCACCACATAAATGATACCGCGGTCCGCACCAGTATAGAGCCCCTTGCCGGGGATGAGGGTGGCTCCGCGGCTCATTTTGTTTATGATGAAATCGCGGACCTCGTCGGGCTTCTGAGTTATTATCATGAGCGTCTTGGCGTGTTTCGGACCGTCAAGCATGTAGTCTATCACACGGCTTTCCACAAATATGATTATCCATGAATACATAGGAAGACGCCAGTCTCCGAATGCAATCACGGTGCTCAGGGTGATGAGTCCGTCCACTATGATGGTGGCAATTCCCATAGAGATGTGTGTGTACTTGCGGAGAATCATGCAGATTATGTCGCTGCCTCCGGTGGTGGCCTTTGACTGATATACCAGGCCGAGGCCGATGCCGTAGATCACTCCGCCGAAGATTGATGCAATCATCTGGTGCTGGAACCCGGTCATCTCCATGACATCAGGCTCGATGAGGGAGGCATAACCGTATATCTTGTGCATGATCAGCATGAAAAGAGGCAGCAGCAGAGTGCTGATGATGGTTTTTATTCCGAACCTGTTGCCAAGCACTATGAAACCGATAATGAGCAGGGGAATATCCATGCAGATGGCTGCAAACTCTGTCTCCACGCCCCAGAGGTGGTGGAACACCATACCCAGACCGTAAGTTCCACCCGGCGCAAAGCCGTAAGGCTCCACGAGCATCACTGCTCCTGCAGCGAAAATGAAGCATCCGAGCACTAGGCTTATGTACTCTTTTATACTTGTCTTGAGTTCTGGTTTCATCTGGTTGATATCCCTTGCGTTAGTGCTTAAAAAAAAGAGGATGACTTAGTGATAAGTAACCCTCTTCGCTTTTTTGGAGGTACCAAGCAGAATCGAACTGCTGTAGCAGGTTTTGCAGACCTGTGCCTAACCACTCGGCCATAGTACCGTGATTGTTTTGCAAAGGTAACCTATTTTTTTGAATTAGCAAGAATTGTTTAACTTTACATTCCTGTTTTTCACTGATACGGATATGAAACAATACAGAATACCGCTGATGATATGCCTTGTGCTGGCTGTGATGATGCTGCTGTATCCCCGCAGGTCGGGCTTCCATTACCGTTATCAGACAGGGCGGGTCTGGAATTATGAGGCCCTTACAGCTGATTTTGACTTCCCAATCCTGAAAACTGAAGAACAGCTCCGTGCCGAACGTGAGCAGAAGTCGTCTGGTGTGCTTGACTATTACCGCTATGATCCGGCTGTGTTGGAGCAGGTGCAGCGCTCGGTTGCCGCCGTTGTCCCCGATACAGTCAAATATGTGGCTGACAGGTCGCTCAGGACCATCTACTCGAAAGGAGTGGTGTCTTATCTAAACAGCAAGGGAGACCAGATACTGGTAAAACGTGACAAAAGGGTGGGCAGGTACCCGTCGGGTGAGGTGTTCATGCCGTCAGATGCAGCAGAACGCCTGCAGGAAGACATCAGCGAAAGATATCCGGATTACAACATCGATTCTCTTTTCAAGGCTGCCAGGATTGCTTCGATGCTGCTGCCCAACATGACGTATGACCCTGAGACCACAGCTACTATCGCACGTGAGGCATACAATTACATATCACCTACATCGGGCATGGTCTATGCCGGCCAGCAGATTGTTGACGAAGGGGAACTTGTGACTGCCGAGATTGCGCAGATGCTGGATTCGTACAGGTCTGAATACATCTCGACCTATGGCGGACAGAGCGCTGCGGATCCCAAGTCTATAGCAAGCCATGCCGTGCTTGTCATACTTCTCTTCCTGCTGTTCACATTCTCGATATACAAGGCAGACCGCGCCATTTTCCAGGATTTCCGCAAGTACTCATTCCTGATGATGCTCTATCTTCTGGTGTATCTTGGAGTGGTGGTGTTCTCACCTGACAGTGAGAGGCTTATGTATCTGATACCATTCTCGCTGTTCATGCTCTATTCAATGGAGTTCTTCAAGGATGAAGTGTGCTGGCCCCTTTACCTGACGGCCCTGCTGCCGCTGCTGCTTTTCCGTGATTCCGGTGTGGAGCTGTATCTGATGAATGCTGTGGCGGGAGGCGTGCTGCTGCTCACCTACAAGCATTTCAACCGTGGCTGGGCGCAGTTCCTCAATTCATTCTTCATCTTTGTGGCGCTTGCGCTTGTGTATGTGACATTCCGCTTCCTGGGCGGCACGCCGATAAGCCACAGGGCGCTGGTGTTCCTGCTGCTCAACTCGCTGCTGGCAGTGATTGGTTATCCCTTCATATATCTGTTTGAAAGAATCTTCATGCTTGTGTCGCAGGTACGACTGTGGGAGCTTTCAGATACCAACAACCCGCTGCTGCTGGAGCTGTCACGCAAGGCTCCCGGCAGTTTCCAGCATTCGCTGCAGGTGGCAAACCTGGCTGAGAGTGCCTGCCGCGCGCTGAAGTGCAACACCAGGCTCGTGAGGGTGGGGGCGCTTTATCATGACATCGGCAAGATGCAGAATCCAATGTGTTTCACAGAAAACCAGGGCGGTGAAGGTTATCACAGCCAGTTGACTCCAGAGCAGAGCGCAGGCGATGTGATAAGGCATGTGGAAGACGGTCTCAAACTGGCAGCCGGGCACCATCTTCCTGAGCAGGTTACAAATATGATATCAAGCCATCACGGCACCACCCGCACGGCATATTTCTATGCGCAATACTGCAACGCTGGCGGAGATGCAGCAAATGTGGCTCCGTTCACATATCAGGGCAGGCTTCCGGTAAGCAAGGAAGAGGTTGTGCTGATGTTTGCAGACAGTGTCGAGGCGGCGTCGCGCTCACTGTCCGAATACACGCCTGAAAGTATATCTGCACTGGTAGACGGCATCGTGGCAGGCAAGATGGCCGAAGGGCAGATAGAAAAGGCCGATGTCACTCTTGGTGAAATCGACCGTATGAAAGAGAGCTTCAAGGAAAACCTGAAGCAGATGTATCACACCCGCATAGCGTATCCGCCGCAGAACGGTAACGCTTAGGCCGCTTCTGCGCCTGCGCTTCTGCGCCGCGCGCTCAAAGTCTCGATAATCAGAACCAGCAGAATACCTGCCACCGCCCAGATGACAGCTCCGCCGAGTGCAGGGTCACCTGTGTATTGCGACGGCAGCACCGGGCGGTCTACGCCGCTGTCAAGCAGCCTCTTCCAGGGCCATACCTTCACCAGCGAGCCCAGCATAAGGCCGGAAAGGAACATTATGGTTCCGTTGTAGGCCTTTTTCACCACCCACGAGAAGAAGTGCGAGAAAGCCAGGATGCCCACTACCGCGCCCACTGCGAATACTGCCAGAACCAGAATGTCGAGGTTGCTTACAGCATCCATGATATAGGCATATTTGCCAAGCAGCACCAGTATGAAACTGCCCGAGATGCCGGGAAGGATCATGGTGCACATGCCGATTGCTCCGCAGATGAATATGAAAGGCAGGCTTTCTCCAGTCTCGCTGGGCGAAACCAGGCAGAGTGTTACTCCGCATGCCACTCCCACAAGCGCAGAGAGGATCTGCTGCCACCTGATATCCTTCAGGTCCTTTATCATATAGATGGTGGATACCAGCACCAGCCCGAAGAAGAATGCCCATGTCTGGATGGGGTAGGTCTCCAGAAGGAAGGTCATAAGCCTGGCCAGCGAGAAGATGCTCACCAGGATGCCTGCTCCTACCGCCAGCAGGAAGTTGCCGTTGATCTTTTTCCAGAACTGCCCGAACCTGCCGGTGAAAAGCAGTTTGACTGCCGTTCCGTCAACTGATTTGATGGATTCGAGCAGCTCGGTGTAGATTCCTGTGAGGAAGGCGATTGTAACGCCGCTCACGCCCGGTATCACATTGGCGGCACCCATAATAAGGCCTTTTACCGCCACCATTATATAATCAGAAAGTTTTCTCATCGTGTATAAAATAAAAGCAGGTGACAAAGATAGTCACCTGCTTTCAATTATCTATG
>JAGHVP010000026.1 GCA_018064305.1 Candidatus Equibacterium intestinale
AGGCATTTCCTTGCTCTCCCAGCAATATTTGAATTCCTCTGTGACACCACCGCAGCATTTGCTGAAGCGCGCGTCGCACACATGCTCGCCGTAGCACAGAACCTCGCCCCAGGTCTCCTCTATCACCTTCGCCACCTTGCGTTCCATCTTCGGGTCACACTGCGGTATGCCCTGATAGCGCTGGCAGTGGTCGTCGGCACAGAAGTCGAAATCGGTGTGGTCCTCACGGTCCTGCCACCTGATGAGGGCGGTTTCGTCGTCACACTCGCAGGGCTGGTAGCGTCCCTGCAGCGAGTTGCGCTTCTCAAGCTGGGCAAGGAGCCATGAACGTGAAATCACCGCGTGAGCCTTCAGGAATTCCATACCGGCCGACGGCGACATCTCAGATGCGATGACACTCTGGAGGTAATCTTCTATCCCCACCACGTTTATCACCATCACCTTCCCTTCTTTCGCCACAAGGCGCAGGCTGCCACGGAACGACTGGTCGATGTCGCGCTGCCAGTGGAACCCTATTCCGATGGTGACGTTCTTCAAGGTGAATGATGTGTCGGAAGACGCCGACTCGAAGAAGAACTCAGGCTTGCGGACACCATTGATAACCAGCCCGTCTCCGTCTGCCGTGCATTTCAGCTCAGGCCCTGGGAACCGGCGTCCGTCGGCGATGAACCTGCCGTCGAGCGAAAACTCCACAGCACCGCGGGTCATTATGCCCACATTTATTATCTGCAGTTCTGCTCTATTCTGGCAAGGAGTTCCCATGTTCTGATGCGGTCTTTGTATGTATTGTATCTGTTTGCGACCTCGCGCGAGAGGGCGGCGTCGGAGTTACCGCTCCAGCGGCGGCAGTTGTACATCACGTCGTAGACGCGGCCGATGCGGTAATTGCGGCTTATGCGCAGCGCCACTGCATAGTCTTCACCGTATTTGGTGGTGGGGAATGTCATATCCCGCACAAGCGGAGTATAGAATCCGCGCGGAGCGCCCAGACCGTTGATGCGCAGGGCGTTGTTGCGGCCGTTGTCGGGAGTCCACTCGCGGTGGTCTATCGGAGCCACCCCAGTAGGGTGCATGTCGAAGTCTGTAATCTGATATGTTCCTATCACCATCGCGCAGTTCTGTGCATAGAACGCCTCCACGAATTTCTGCACAGTGTCGGGGCCGCTGTAGACATCGTCGGAATCAAGCTGCAGGGCGAATCTGCCGCACTTCGGATGGTGCAGGGCAGCGTTCCAGTTGCCGCCGATAGCATGGTATGTGGGGTCCTGGGCGATGTATATCAGCCTGTCTGTCTCTTTGAGAAGCTCTTTTATGACATCCACGGTGCCGTCGGTGGAGTTGTCGTCAACCACTATCACATTGTATTTGAATGTCGTTTCCTGATTGACTGCGCTGCGGATGGCGTCGCCTATTGTCTTCACCCTGTTGCGGCACGGTATCACCACAGAAGCCTCGTATTCAAACTCTTCACCCTTCAGGTCGACATCCTTGAATTCGGGCTTGAGGTAGCCTCCAATGGCCTTGAGGTGCGCTGTGCATGCCTGCTCCATCTCTATCTGTACCGCGCGGTTCTTCGGGTCGACATAATCGAAAAGCTTTTCTCCGGTGGTACGGGTGTCGAACTCTATGTCGTAATAGAGGTATTCGTTGATATGCTCAATCTTTCCGATGCGGGAAAGACGCAGCCTGAGGTCGTACATTCCGGCATACTGATAATCTGCATCCATCTCAGCGGCAACCTTTTTCAGGGCGTCGGTGCGGAACAGCAGCAGGCTGCCGAATTCGAAGTCGTCGCGCAGCGAGCCTTTCTGGAGGTCGATCACCGGAGCCTCTTCTGTCTTGCCGTCCACTATCTTGAAATGGTCGCTGTAAAGCATCACGGCCTGTGTGTCGCGGGCAATCTGGACCATCCTGTCAAGTGCATAATGTATCAGGCCCAGCTCGGAAGCCTTGTTGAAGACCAAAGTATATTCCGTATCTGAAAGGGAGGCAATCCACTTTACCGATGCACTTGTGCGGAATTCCTTTCCGCCGTGCACCTCACCCACCAGCGGGCTGCTCTTGAGCGCGCCGAGTGTGGCGGGATTCTCACCTATTGTAAAGCAAGTTATTACTGACATATCTTTTTTTGTGACTATAATTCTTGTAAAGGTAGCGGAAAAATTGTGATTTTACTATTTTTGCAACATGAAAAAATTGATTTTGTTTGATTTGGACGGCACTCTGCTCAACACTCTCGGAGGAATCGGCAGTGCCTGCAACGAGATGCTTGCCAAATACAACTTCCCCACCTGGGACATCCCCGAATATGTCAATTTCGTAGGCTCGGGCGGGCGCGCCCTCATCAAAGACAGCCTTCCGCTCATAATGTCGAAGAACGAATCTTTCGTCGACGAAGCCCGGGAGGTATATCTCGGATTCTACAGGGCGAATCTGGCACGTCTTACATCTCCCTACGAAGGAATCCCCGAGCTGCTTGCCGAGCTGCAGCGCCGCGGTGTGCTGATTGCCCTCACCACCAACAAGTTCCACGACGGAGCAGAATATCTGATGCACCACTTCTTCCCGGAAATCAGGTTCGCCGCCATCCAGGGGCACATTCCCGGATTCGCAGTAAAGCCCGATCCGCAGATCCCTGAGGCCGCGATAGCAACTAACCGCAAGTCACTGCCCGACGGAGAGACCATCTCGAAAGATGAAATGCTCTACATCGGCGACAGCGACATCGACATGCAGACCGCCTCGAATCTCGGCGTGGAGTCGGTGGGTGTCACCTGGGGTTTCCGCAGCCGCGAGATCCTCAAGAAGAACGGCGCATGCCACATAGTCGACAAACCTTCAAACATCCTGGACCTGATATAATATGGCAGACAACACACTTGACAAATCCGAACTTGAATATCTCGACAGTTTCGAAAAAAGGCTGGAGCAGAACCTGCTCACCGTGTGCCGCGGTGTGGGGATGAATGTCGAATCGTTCCTCGAGAGCGCCGACATCACCGCATTCTGGACCAGGATTGCCCCGGAATACATGGCCGAGGCAGTGAAATCCATCAACTCATATCCCCAGTTCACGCTGGGATGCGCCGCATACTGCGGAATGGCAGCCGCGAAGATATGGGACAGGAGCGTTGTAGACTTCAACGCCCTCAAATACTCCGACCTCCTCGGGAAACGCGGCTTCGACGACATGGACGACCACATAGTGACATCAATCCTGGGCCTCGCCCTGACCGACCCGCGTGCAAAGGGGCTGTGCGCAAACCTTTACAGCTGCGCCGAGGCATGCATGAACGAAATAATGAAGGAGAACATAGAAGGAAGCAGCCTCAGGGCATTCCACATCCTGAGCCGCACCCTCAAGACAATGTTCCGGCTGGGGGCGTCGCTCCAGCTCCGCATCATGGGATATAAAATGGAAAAAATCGGTTTGTAATTTCTTCATATATCCCTTTTTTTGTATTTGATTATTACCACACAACCCTCAACTATAA
>JAGHVP010000099.1 GCA_018064305.1 Candidatus Equibacterium intestinale
TGGCAAGGCATATCAACGGTGTCAATCCGCTCGGAGATGTCTCCTATAAGAACAAATACACGGGCGTGAGCCTGCAGTATGACAAGAACACAGCCCAATCCCACCTTCTGATTCACGTGGGGCTGACAAAGGGCAACAGCTACATCTACGGCGGTGAGCGCAACCTTACTGCAATAGACGACATCTCCACAGACTTCACCTTGAAACACCTGAAAGGGGCGGCCCGCAACCGTATCTTCACCCTTGCGGCGCAGTACCGCCAGCAGTATGGTTACGACAATACTTTTTATTCAGATGTACATACTTTCGAAAGTGCTTCAGTAAAGCTGCTGCTGGACTACACCGTATATTTCGGCGCTCCCACCACAACTTATTCATGGTTTATGGGACTTCGTGCCGATGCGTCATATCTGAGTCAGAAGAGATATCTGCCCGACGGTCTTTTCAAGGCGCCGGAGGTGCTGCCCAGCCTGGTTCTGGGCAAGAACACTGCACTTGGTGCTGACAGCGAACTTATGTGGAGCCTCAGAGTGGGTTATCACATGTCGTTCGGGGCAGACTATTCGTTCGGCACTCCAAAAGTCAGTGAAGACAAGGATAAAGAGCCTGAAATAAACCTTCTCTCCACCATGCTTTATTCCGACGAGTATTATTTTCTCAAGCAGTATTATTATCTGGCGGCTCCCCAGGTGCGCTACTCCACAAAAGTCAACGGCAGGCTTTCTGCCTACGCTCTCCTGCAGGGCAGCTTCATCAAGCCTGTGGAGGCCGAAGGGGCAAGGCTTGCCGGAGGTGTGAGCCTTGGAATCATCTTCTAACTATATATGCAGATAACTCTCAAAAAGGTGATAAAATACGCTGCCGCCACCATACTTATGGCGGTGCTGCTCTATTTCGCCTTCAGGGAGATAGACTGGGCCGAGTTCATGGCGGCCTTGAAGCGCTGCAACTGGTGGTGGATTGCCGCATCGATGCTGGTGGGGATGGCGGTGGCCTACAGCCGCGGCTGCAGATGGCGCTTGATGCTGCTCCCGATAAACGACAAGATCACCCGCCTGGAGTGTTTCGATGCATATAATGTGTGCTATCTGGCAAACCTGGCTGTTCCTCGCTCGGGCGAGTTCGTGCGCTGCGCGATGCTTTCCAAGCTTGGACGCACCACATTCCAGGAGGCTGTGGGCAGCATGGCGCTGGAGCGTGTCTGGGACATCATCTCTGCCTTGCTCATTGCGGTGGGAATGGTGCTCTTCACCCGTTTCGGTACTTTTCTGAAAGATGAGATGTGGAAGCCTTTTGCTGAAGGGCTTTCTTTCAATGCCGCATATCTTGTAGCAGGAGTGGCCCTGCTGGTTGCCCTTTTCATCTGGTTTGTATCTCACTTCCGCAACAGATATAAAATCTGCGGTAAGATCCACGGCTTCTTCGCCGGGCTCGGCGACGGAGTGAAGGCCGGCTTCAAGATGGAGCACAAGCTTCCATTCTTCCTGCATACAGCATTCATCTGGACAATGTACATCTTCCAGATCCTCTTCATCATATATGCCTTCCCTGATGTGAAGCAGCTGAATTTCGGCGATGCCTTCTTCATAATGATGATAGGCTCGCTGGGCTGGATGGTGCCGGTGCAGGGCGGATTCGGAGCATACCACTTCCTGGTGTCGGCAGCGCTTGTGCCTGTCTACGGAATAGCGCAGCAGACAGGGCTCGTGTTTGCTACAATTTCACACGAGTCTCAGATACTCCAGATGCTGATAAACGGAGTTATTTCGCTGATATCCTTCTGGATAATGACTAGAAGAGGCCGTTCAGCTGAGCCTCTATCATGTCGCAGATCTTGCTGAAGTCGGCGGGATTGTCTTCGAATTTGAGACGGTCCACATCCAGGATCAGCAGCTTGCCGTCGGTGTAGTTCTCGATCCAGTTTTCGTAGCGGTCGTGCAGACCCTTGAGATAGTCGATGCGGATGCTGTTTTCGTATTCGCGGCCGCGTTTCTGGATATTTCCGACTACATTGGGAATGGAGCTGCGCAGATATATGAGCAGGTCGGGGGCCTTGACCAGAGAAACCATCAGGTCGAAAAGGTCTTTGTAGTTCTCGAAATCGCGGGTGCTCATAAGACCCATATCGTGCAGGTTGGGGGCGAAGATGTTGGCGTCTTCGTAGATGGTGCGGTCCTGGATCACAACATCCTGAGACTTGCTTATCTCAACCACATCACGGAAGCGCTTGTTCAGGAAATATACCTGGACATTGAACGACCACCTTTCCATATCATCGTAGAAGTCTGACAGATAGGGGTTGAAGTCGACGGGCTCGAAACGTGCTGTCCATTTGTAGTGTTCGCTGAGCATGCGGGTGAGAGTGGTTTTTCCGCTGCCTATGTTTCCTGCAATTGCGATATGCATACGTCTTGAATTCTTCTTGGTTAACTTTACAAAATTAACAAAAGACTTTGTATTTTTGCGTGTATGACGAAGGTTTTTTATTTCAATCAGTTCAGGGAATGCACTTATGTGCTGTGGGACAGCACTTATGAGTGTGTCATAATCGACCCCGGGTGCCAGACAGACCGGGAGAAGGAGAGGCTTGCCGATTTTATCAGCTCTGCCGGGCTCACTCCTGTGAAGATTCTGCTGACCCACGGCCATTTCGACCATATCCTGGGGCTGGAGTGGGCCATGCGGAAATGGGGCATCCCTGCATATATGCATCCCGACGATGTGGAGCAGCTTGAGATAAACGACCGTCTCTGCGCTGCCTTCGGAATAGATTTCTCGTCGCAGGGTGTCACCACCTGCGCGCTTCCTGAAGGAACTTTCAGGGCGATGGGCGGGACCTTCCTTGAAATAACGCACACACCAGGCCATACACGCGGCAGCGTGTGCATGTACTGCGAGTCTGAGGAGATACTTTTCAGTGGCGACACCATCTTCCAGGGCAGCATCGGCAGGTGCGACCTTCCCGGCGGTAACGAAGATGTGCTGCTGGCATCGGTCGGGCGGTATCTGCCGTCACTGCCGCGCGGAACGCAGATACTGCCGGGCCATGGCTATGCCACTACCGTCGGTGAGGAACTGGACACGAATCCTTATATGGTTTATCTAGATTAGATGGATACTATTGACATAATCGGGGCAAGGTCCCATAACCTTCAGAACGTATCGCTCTCCATACCGCAGGGCAAACTTGTGGTGGTGACCGGCGTGAGCGGCAGCGGCAAGTCGTCGCTGGCGTTCGACACACTCTATGCCGAGGGGCAGCGCAGGTATATGGATACTCTCAGCACATACGCCCGCCAGTATGTGGGCATGCTGGAGCGTCCCGAAGTTGATGATATCCGCGGCCTGAGTCCTATCCTTGCCATTGAGCAGAAGACAACCGGGCGCAACCCGCGCTCCACTATCGGCACAATCACAGAGATATACGATTTCTTCCGTCTGCTTTATGCGCGTGCCGCACAGGCCTATTCGCCTGCTACCGGCGCCGAGATGGTGCGGTATTCCGACGAGATGATTGTGAACCTCATCCAGCAGGAATACGAGGGCAGGAAGATTCTGCTGCTCTCTCCTCTGGTGCAGGGGCGCAAGGGCCACTACCGTGACCTTTTCGAAAGCCTGGTGAAAAAAGGCTACAACCAGGTGCTTGTCGATGATGAACTGTGCGACCTGGCCACTCTGGAGCCGCTAGACCGCTATAAGGTGCATTTCATCTATCTGGTTGTAGACAAGCTTGTCCCTTCGGAAGAAGGGCGCAGCCGCACCGAGTCTTCGGTTCGCACAGCTCTCAATCTGGGCAAAGGAAGCCTCTCGATAATGGAATACGGCCAGAAAACGATGCGTTTCCTGAGCAAGAACTATGTCTGCCCCGATACCGGAATATCATACAACGTTCCTGCGCCGCACACATTCTCTTTCAATTCTCCACAGGGTGCATGCCCGCACTGCGGCGGACTTGGAAAGGTGGTGCAGATGGATTCTTCCAAAATCATCCCCGACGACAGTGTGTCAATCGCCGACGGAGGTATTGCGCCGCTGGGAGAATACCGCAACAACAACCTTTTCGCAGTGGTCGAGGCCATTGCCAAGAAATATGATTTTTCTTTGAAGGACCCAATAAGCGAGATTCCTCCCGAGGCGCTCAGCGTGCTGCTCTATGGGTCGGAAGAGCTTTTCCGCGTCGGTACAGGCTCAGAGGCGCAGATGGTGACCTTCGAGGGCATCATACCGCGCACATTCAATTCTAAGAGTGCAGATTCAGACGAGACTCCTGCAACTGCAGAAAAGTTCGCCCAGGAGATGGTGTGCCCCGTGTGTGGCGGAACCCGTCTGAAAAAAGAGTCGCTGCAGTTCAAGATAGCTGGCCTCAACATCGCCCAGGTGGCTGCGATGGATATCGACACCCTGCAGGGGTGGGTGGCTGCACTTTCTGCAAAACTCTCTGAGAGACAGAACCTTATAGCAGCAGCACTTCTCAAGGAGATCTCAGCAAGAGTCGGATTCCTGAAAGACGTGGGGCTGGGCTACCTTTCGCTCGACCGCGGCACCGCCACCCTCAGCGGCGGAGAGAGCCAGCGCATCAGGCTGGCCACCCAGATAGGCAGCAAGCTGGTGAATGTGCTCTATATCCTTGATGAACCCAGCATCGGTCTGCACCAGAGAGACAACCGCAAGCTGATTGCCTCGCTCAAGGCGCTCCGCGACGAAGGCAACTCGGTGCTTGTGGTGGAGCACGACCGTGAGATAATGGAGAATGCCGACTGGCTGGTGGACCTCGGCCCTGGTGCCGGTCTGCTGGGCGGCAGGCTGCTCTACAACGGTCCTGTCTCTGAGATACCGTCGGCTCCTTCAACCCCCACCACCGACTATCTGATGGACCGCAGGAGTATAGAGGTGCCTCAGGTGCGCCGCACCGGCAACGGCAGGAAGCTGGTGCTCCGCGGGGCGCGTGGCAACAACCTCAAGGATGTGACCCTCGAAATCCCCCTCGGCTGCCTCATCGGTATCAGCGGAGTGAGCGGCAGCGGCAAGTCGTCGCTTGTAACAGAAACGCTCATGCCCATCCTGAGCAATACGTTCTACAACTCGATGTATCCCGTACTGCCATACGATACCATCGAAGGCATAGAGAACATCGACAAGATAATAGAGATAGACCAGCGCCCGATAGGACGCAGTCCGCGCAGCAACCCCGCCACATACACCAACGTCTTCACAGCCATACGCGAGCTGTTCGAGCAGACGCCCGATGCAAAGATCCGCGGATTCAGGGCAAACCGCTTCTCTTTTAACAACAAGGGAGGCCGCTGCGAGGCCTGCAAGGGAGCAGGAGTGCAGGAGATAGAGATGAAGTTCCTTCCGCCGGCACACGTCACCTGCAAGGAGTGCCACGGCCGCCGCTACAAGCCCGATGTGCTGGCGGTGCGCTACAAAGGCAAGAACATCAGCGACGTGCTGGAGATGAACATCAGCGAGGCTGCAGAGTTCTTCTCGTCCAACCCTTTCATCTATCCAAAGCTGAAGGCGATGGAAGATGTGGGTCTCGGCTATATCAAGCTGGGCCAGCAGTCCACCACACTCAGCGGTGGAGAGAGCCAGAGGGTGAAACTGGCTGCAGAGCTTGCCCGCAAGAGCACCGGCAACACGCTCTACCTGCTGGACGAGCCCACCACCGGCCTTCATTTCGACGACATCCACAACCTTATGCAGGTGCTGCAGCGCCTTGTAGACCAGGGGAACACCATAATCGTGGTAGAGCACAACCTGGATGTCCTGAAGTGCGTTGACTATCTGGTGGATATGGGGCCGGAAGGTGGAACTGCCGGCGGTAACATCGTGGCGCAGGGCACCCCCGAGCAGGTGGCCGCCTGCCCCGGAAGCTACACCGGAATGTATCTGGCAGAGATACTGCATTAAGCCAGGCGCCTCTCAACATTTCATAGCAGGAACGGCCTCCCGGCCGGAAATCAGGCGTTATTTCGGAATACTTCTTTGAGATGTTTCCAATATAGTATAGTATATTAC
>JAGHVP010000052.1 GCA_018064305.1 Candidatus Equibacterium intestinale
GCAGCAACTGCCAGCGCAGCAGAGGCACGGCGCCATGCCAGTAGCGGAGCAAAACGGCGGATGTTACCGCCAGTCGTTAAGGTCCAGCACTCTGCGCGGGGTGAACCAGCGCATGGTGACATCTTCGGTGAGGGCGCGGAGAGCGCTGCGGGCACCTTTTTCGGGAGATGATATGAACGGGCGGAAGAAAATGTCGGTAAGCGGGTCGAACCAGCGGCCCAGCCTTATTATGTTGCTGTTGACGATGCCCGGGTCGCACACATTCACTCTGAACTGCGGATTACTGGTTCCGAAGTCCGCCGCCCAGCGCAGAAGTGCCAGCTTCGAATCGGCATAGGCGCCGATCTGGCTGAACCTGGCGCGGTCACTGCGTCCGAAACGCGAAGCCAGCGACACCATGCTCACGACATGCGCACCATCCTCCAACTGAGGCAGCAGCAGTTCGGTAAGCATCTTCGGACCTATGAAATTCACAGCCATGGTGCGTTCGACGCCGTCGCTGTTAAGCTCGAACTCTTTGTTTATCATGCCGGCGTTGTTGAAAAGAGCACTTACATCACACCCTTTCAGCGAATCCACGAAAGAGCGGATGGAAGTGCTGTCTTCAAGGTCCAGGCGAATGATTTCGACACGTGAGGCCAGCCCCACCGCCCCGTCAGGATCCTCACGTAGGATCTGCCTGGCAATGGTGTCAAGCACCTTCCGGGCCTTATCAAGATTGCGGCATGCCATCACCACATCGTGGCCGCGGAGCAGCATCTCCTTTGTAACGACACGGCCGATGCTGCCGCTGGCTCCAGTGATGATGACCTTGCCCATGAGAATCTTCTACTTTACGTTGAAAGCGACGCGGAGCTCGTCAATCTCCTTGTCACCTATGGGACACAACGGACCGATTGCCGATGCCATCACAAGCGAATTGGCGCTGAACTGCGCAACCTCGAGATAGTCGAATGTCTGCATGAGTTTGTCGCCAGTCACTATGAAGCAGTCGTTGTTGACCATAATGGCGCGGTTGTGAGACAGCATCTCGGCAACTTTGTCGGGGTGCTCGTAATGCTCTCCGAATGGAAGCACAGGTACATCCTGGAGGAAAATCCAACTCTCGGGAATGGTGCGCACGTCAAACTTCTTTCCAGATACGGCAAATGCCATAAGTTCGGGAGTCTGAGTGGTTATGATTGAATTGATGTGCTTGTTCTGCTGATAGATGCGCTGGTGCAGTGCAACTGAACGGCTTGGGATCTTGCCGGCCTCTGCCATACCGTCACGGATCTGGACAATGTCTTCACGGTCGATGTCCCAGCGCGGCTTGCAGGTGGCTGTGATAAGGAAGTCATCCCCTCTCCAACGCATCGAGACTGTACCGTATGTTGAAATCATCAGCCCCTGGTCGCAGCTGCGGCGGATCATGCGGCACATCTGCTCGCGCAGGTCACGTTCGTCGGACGGATGCTGCACATCCATGAAATGCTGGATGTTGTGGGGGATGCGCTGGTGGAACGCCTCGATCTGTGAATCGGACAATGTGTTGATGTTGCCCAGATGCCCGGCATTGATAAGGGTGCGGCAGCAGAATTCGAGAGTCTCGAAACGCTGGTATGCCTTCATGAGGTCACTTCCGCCAAGCACCACACCGTGGTTCTCGAGGATGCAGGCCTTGTACTGCTTGTCTTTGAACACTTCAGCTATCTTTTCGCCGAGCTCCTGGCTTCCAGGGCAGGCATAAGGTGCATATCCTATTGCTCCGCAGATATCCTTTGCCTGAGGGATGATGTTGGTGTTGGGAATCTGGCGCGCGATGCTGAATGCCACAAGTCCGGGAGGATGTGCGTGGATTATGGCGCGTATGTCGGGGCGGGTGTTGTAGATTGCCCTGTGGAAGGGATATTCTGACGAGGGTTTGTGCTGTCCGTAGATCTTGCCGTCTTTTGTGACGCGCATGATGTCGTTTACGGTAAGCGTGCCTTTGTCAATCGCCGACGGGGTGATCCAGATGTCGCCGTTGTCGTCGAGGATTGATACGTTTCCACCAGAAGTGGTGGTCATACCGCTGCGGTAGATACGTCTGATGATGACGATGATCTGCTCTGCAGGGTGCATGAACTGTACGTCCAACTGTTTCATTTCGATAATCTCCTATTTCTTTTCGTACTTTATCAGGAACGACGAGCCGGGCTCGGAGAGTGTGATTTCAAAGCCGGAGGCAAGCCTGCTGCCTGAGACTGTCTCACTCTTATCAGTGTTGAAATCATACACTGTGTAAGAGCCGTCCTTGTCTATTCCTTTCAATTCGGCCGCAAATGTAGCATTTTTAGCCGAACTTCGTCTGAAGCCTATCACTATTCCGCTGCCCGTCTTCTTATCGTTGAACTGGCTGCACATCCATATATCGTTGTGGTGAAGGTTGCCGTTGAATGTTGAAAGAGGGAAATAGTCTTTTGTAAAATATTCTTTCACAGCGTTGATTTCACTCATGCGCCTGCGCATCATCTCCGAATCGGTTCCAAGCGCGAACACACTCCAGTCTGCGCTGAATGACGAGCTATACATAGACCTGGCGTCATACGCAGCCGGCGTACCGCACGAAAAGCCGGAAAGCGGGAGGAAAAGGTTCAGACCATATATACGGCTCTGGGCGGCTTCGGGTTAATATCCACCGTCGGTGAAGAGAGTGATGCCGCGTGATACAGATTCCAGGTCGATGCGCGACCCGTCGGTGGCCGAGAGAGAGAAGCGTGCCGAAGGGAAGCGTTTTGCAAGGCCGTCCCAAAGTTTGTAGAGACCTTTCACATAGCGCATTTCTGTGATGCCGAGACGGTCTTCCGCATCGGTTGCGGCCCAGACCTTGTCAAGACCTTCACAGTTGAAGTCGAGGGTCAGGTGGTCCACTCCGTTCTTCTCCACAATGTCACCGATATATTTTGTGAGGTATTCCACTGTCTTGTCGTCTGCCAGGTCAACAATTGCAGATTTCTTGTCACCGGGAATGCCCAGGAGATACTCGGGATGCTCCTTGGCTATCTGCGTGTTGCGGCACACCCTCTCGGGCTCGAACCAGAGCATCAGCTGCCCTCCGTCTGAATGGATCAGAGACGAGATGTTAGTCATGCCGGAGGGGAAACGGCCGCTGTCTGCAATCCAGCTTCCCACAGATGCCTTCCAGTCGAAGTTGCCGGCATCGGAAGGACCATCCACTGCCTGATACCAGCCGGCATCCATACGGAACACCTGCGGAGTGATGCCGAGCTGCTTCTGGCGGATGATTTTTCCAAGCGCGAGGTCTTCGGTGAGGCAGCCATCTTTAGTGCATGGAGCAGGGTCGCCGGAATCGAGTCCCGAGAAGACAGGTGCCCAGGCTGTGCCACCGGATTTTGGAGAATGGTATTTCAGCACGAAGCGGCGGAAGGCGTTGTGTCCTGCCGCTGCATCGGCTCCCTTCCAGAAGACAGTGGCCACAAGAGGAGTGCGGACTTCCTCTCCCGGACGGAGATAGAAGTTAGCATTCTCCAAACCTGCAAACAGCTTGTATTCAGTGCTTGTAACACCAGTAAAACGGGCATTCCAAGATCCAGTCCAGCCAATAGCCAGCACCAGTCCTGCATCTGCGCCACGGGAAACCACATTGTAGAAAGGCAGTGACTCACCTTTTGACGAGAGGCCGTTCTGAGGGGTGAAATGACG
>JAGHVP010000064.1 GCA_018064305.1 Candidatus Equibacterium intestinale
AATCTTGATTTCAAGCTGTTTCTCCGTTCCCTTCACCGTGACAGTCGTGGTACGGCTCTCGGTGGATGTGTTGGGCTCAACGGTCACGACCACTGTCTTGGTCTCCATGGCCTTCGTGGTGCTGTACTTCACCCACGGGTCGGCGCATGTAACTGTGAAATCCACGTTTGCGGATACCTGCAGCTCCAGCGAGCCGCCCTCCGCCCCAATCGTGTACGCTGTCTTAAGCGCGCTCATGTTCTCCGGATCCACCGGTTTCACGGGATCGTCCGGCTTGCATGATACCGCGCATGCGATGACTGCGGACATCATCAGAATGCTGAGTAATTTTTTCATTGTGTCTTGAATTAGTTGTTTGATTATAATATAAATGAATATTCGTAGATAAGTCTTACAAAAGTAGAATGAAATTTTAAAAAAAACAACTACAGAACGGCGTTGAAGGCGTTTGGAAGGTAATTCACATCAACTTCAGGGCCGTTCACAACCACTGTCACGACATCAAAGATTATCTCTTTATATGTGGGATGCTGTGCATACCAGGTCTTGGCAGCACTCACCAGATTTCTGATTTTTGTACGGGATACATTCTCGACAGGATTGAACCCGACTCCCGAATGTAGTGTCTTCACCTCTACGATTCTAACCGAATCTGCATTTTCGACAATGAGATCCACTTCATAGTGACCTGCACGCCAGTTACGCGCGACAAGAGAGAACCCCTCGTTTTCGAGACATTCCAACGCCAGATCCTCCCCACTTCTTCCCAACAGCCCTCTTTCGTTCACCTATTTGAAATGTTTCAGTATTTTGAAAACAATAAGTTTGACAATATACCCGAGCAGCAGTGCTATGACGCACATCACCACGGTCGAACGCTGCCGGTTGCTCTCCTCGAGCAATGCAAGCTCGCTGTCGGCATCATCCGCAAGATTCAGAGAAGGGTTGAAAGCCGACGGAGCTGCCCATTTCTTTATAATTCTACCTTCATCCAAATATGTCATACCGCCGTTCGAGCGGTTCAATGTCATAAGAAGTTTGCGGTCGGCAAGTCCGGGGAACGTATCGCAGGCCATAGGGTCAGTACAGAGATAATCCCCTGTTTCAACCATTCCCTCCGCATCTGCACTTTCGATATCCCCGTAAATCATGCTGGCCACAGTCATGAAGTCGAAGCCCGCATCCATGGCGCGCTGACGGAGGTTATCAATGTCCTCGTCGGAATACCTGCCATAGAATTTCTCCGGATCATATATCGACACCACAAGCAGATTCCGGCGGGAAAGGATATCGGGCGTGATATCAGTGCCAATTACATTCTCCACATAGAAATCAGCATCGGAAGAAGATTCCGTTTCTTCACTGCCCACAGTCACCGCATCAACGAAAGTCCATGTCGAATCGGGAAGATTGTCTATAGAGAATTCCCCCTTCTCTCCGTTTTTCTCATAAATGAATGTGGTTTCATAAGAATCACTGTCACCGGAAGGCGCGGCAGCAAGGTCGTTGCCTATGCTGAGGCTTGAAAATTCCATGACAGGCCTTACGCGGCTGACATGCACTGCAACACCAGCACCGAAAGCCACAAAAAGCAGCATGAATATCCACTCTGCAACAGGGTGTTCGAATTCAGATATGGAACTGCGCCAGATAAAGATCACCACGGCGCATGGCAGCAGTATGAGATTCTTGAAGAATGTCTGCCAGTTGGTGAGATGGATGGCCTCACCGAAGCATCCACAGTCTGATATCGGATTGAACACTGCCAGATACAGGGTCACAAGCGTGAAGAACGACATCACTATGAGGGTAACCCATGCCATGAACCTTATGCGCAGCCTCACAAGCATCGAGACGCCTATGGTGAATTCAAGCAGCGCAAGCGCCACTGCGGCAGGCACCACTGCAAAATCCAGGAAGGAGAGGTGGAAAGCCTCGAAATACTCTTTGATGACAAGAGATGTCCCGACAGGGTCTATCAGTTTCAGAAATCCGGAAAAAACGAACACTGCCCCGAGAATCAGGCGGCACAGACGTGTCAGGAATTTCATAGGCGGCTCTTTATCTTTTCAAAAATCGTTACGGGATCAAGCATTCTGCCGTTTTCATCCGAGCAGTCGATGCGCTTGAAGTCAGGATCTGACTCACAGCACTCGAGATAGACGGCGCGCACCTTGCGTTGGAAGTTGATGTCTGCCTCATGGATATCCTGCTTCCCTTCAAGATAGTCACGGTCGTCACCCTCACGGTTGTCTTTCAGACGGGCATCCACGAAATCTATCGGGACATCCAGGAAAAGGTTCAGGTCGGGACGCGGAATGCCGAACACGTTGTATTCGAGATTGAATATCCATTCACGCAGAGCCAGCGATTTTCCACGGTCTGCAAGTTTCGAAGTCTGGAATGCTATGTTTGAATAGACATAGCGGTCGAGCACGACGCAATATCCCTCATCAAGCCATCCCTTTATGATTTTTGAGGCATCTGCACGATCTTCTGCGAAAAGCAGAGCCACCAGCTGCGGATGTACAGCATCATTGCTGCCATACTCCCCTTTCAGGAAATTTGCTATCAATTCGCCGTAAACAGGCGCATCATAACGGGGGAAGTGAAGATATTTAAGTTTTCTGCCCGATCCGGCAAGATAGTCGCACAACATTTTCAGCTGGGTAGACTTACCCGCGCCGTCCAGTCCTTCCAAAACAATCAGCATACCGATTCTACATTTAATTATATCTTTGCAAAGATAATTATTCATTCCACAAAATGAACGAAAAGGTGAAGATAATGGGAATCGTCAATATCAACGGCGATTCATTCTACGCTGCCAGCAGGGTCCACGGCACAGAAGAGTTCTGCTCACGCGTGAGGCAGATGCTTGACGATGGAGCAGACATCATCGATATCGGGGCCTGTTCGTCACGGCCAGGCAGCACTTATCCAGGCTGGAGGGAGGAATGGAGAAGGCTGAGGCCCGTGCTGAAGGTGATCAGCCGCGAATATCCTTCGGTGCGCTTTTCAATCGCCACATTTTCAAGCAGGATAGTCAGAAAGGCCTACCGCCGTATCGGGCATTTCATGGTGTATGACATATATGCAGGCGAGGCCGCCCCTGAGATGCCGCGCACCGTGGCAGAACTCGGGCTTGAATATGTAGCGATGCACAACCGCGACTGCAGCGCATCACACGACATTGCCGCGGACGTTGCCGCATATTTCAAAGAATTCGAAAAACGTGCTGAAGCTGCGGGAGTTAAGGAATGGATCCTTGACCCGGGATTCGGATTCGGCAAGGATGTGCAGCAGAATCTGGAGCTGCTTGAACGGCTGCCCGAACTGCACTCTGCCGGCCGTGAAATTCTAGTGGGCATTTCCCGTAAAAGGATGACCTACCAGCCTGCCGGCCTCACTCCGGAAGAGGCTCTGGATGAGACATGCCGCCTCCATAAAACAGCGATAGAGGGCGGTGCCCTCTATCTGCGTGTTCATGATGTAGCACAGGCAAAAGCCCTGCTGCAATAGTTATCTGACTTCCCAGGTAGACCCGCTGTGCAGAAGCTCGTCCACATTGTGGACCTTTGCACCGGCCTTGACTTCCTGGAACTGCTGCTCTACATTCTCATCGTATGTGGTATCCTCGACATCCCTGATCACGCCCAGCGCAACCGGAAGCTCGGGAGCCTTCATGTCGATAAGCATATTGTGCATGTATGTGTCCTGAGTATGGGCGTCATGCACGAGTACATCGTCTATTGTGTAACCGTCCTGACCTACCGTCACAGCTTTAATTCTGCCTCCTTCGAGCACAAGACCCTTTTCATTCTCTGCGCCGAACAGCATCTTCTCGCCATGGCGGAGGATGATGGTACGTTCTGCGCGCACTTCCTTTGCTGTGATTGCAGAGTGGGCGCCGTCGTTGAATATGACGCAGTTTGTGAGCATTTCACATACTGAAGCCCCTTTGTGCAGCGCTGCAGTCTCGAATATCTCCTGGTTGGTCTTGATGTCGACGTCAATGCCGCGGGCGAAGAAGGTTCCGCGTGCGCCAAGTACAAGCATACCGGGTGTGAAAGGATTCTCAACTGTTCCGTAAGGCGAGGTCTTGGTGACAGCACCGAACTTCGATGTGGGGCTGTACTGTCCTTTAGTCAGACCATAGATCTGGTTGTTGAACAATATAATGTTGATGACGACGTTCCTGCGGATTGCATGGATGAAATGGTTTCCACCGATTGCCAGTGCATCACCGTCGCCGCATGCCTGCCATACGCTGAGGTCGGGGCGTGCCACCTTCAAACCTGTGGAGATGGCAGTTGCACGGCCGTGTATGCTGTGGAATCCGAATGTATCCATATAGTAAGGAAGACGTGACGAGCATCCGATGCCGGATACAACCACGAACTTTTCCTTATCAATGCCGAGGTTTTCGCTGACCTGGGGCATCGCGCGCTGGATTGCAGCCAGAACTGCGTGGTCGCCGCAGCCGGGGCACCAGCGTACCTGCTGGTTGCTCTTGAAATCTTTTGCAGTATATTTCATAGTCATATCCTCCTATAGCATTTTTGAAGCCGCGTCCACTATCTCCTTGACAATGAACGGCTGTCCCTGGACTTTGTTGTACTGGTCATACTTGAACTGAGGCAGGCAGCCGCGCAGATAATTTGCAAACTGGCCGCTGTTGAGCTCACACACAAGTATCTTCTTGAACCTGCCGAACACCTCTGCGGTATTCTTGGGAAGAGGATTGATATAGTCGAAATGAGCGAGTGACACACTCCTTCCCTCAGCCTGCAGCTCTTTTGCGGCAGTGTAGAGATGGCCGTATGTTCCACCCCATCCAACGATAAGCAGTTCGCCGCTCTCCTCACCCATCACCTCAAGTTCTGGGATGAAATCTGCAACAGCAGCAATCTTCCTTGCGCGCTGCTCAACCATATATGCATGGTTTTCAGGATCGGACGAGATGACACCTGCGGGGTTCTTCTCAAGACCTCCAACGCGGTGCTCGAGTCCAGCCTTTCCTGGAACAGCCCACTTGCGGACGAATGTCCTGGGATCTCTCTCGAACGGTTTGAACTTTTCTTCAGATGCAACTGCGAACGGAGGCACAATCTCGGGATAATCCTTCATTGAAGGAATCTTCCAGGGCTCTGAACCGTTGCCCAGGAATCCTTCTGTCATAAGGATCACAGGCATCATGTGCTCCACTGCCAGCTTGGCCGCATTGAAAGCTGCGTTGAAACAGTCTGAAGGAGAATGTGCTGCCACGATGCATACAGGGCACTCGCCGTTGCGGCCGTAAAGGGCCTGCATGAGGTCGGTCTGCTCTGTCTTCGTGGGGATGCCGGTTGACGGGCCGCTGCGCTGTACATCCACAATAACGAGGGGAAGCTCTGTAATCACAGCCAGGCCCATCGCCTCGCTCTTGAGGCTGAGTCCGGGACCGGAAGTGGTGGTGACAGCAAGGGCTCCGCCGTATGCTGCTCCGATGGCAGTGCAGATTCCAGCAATTTCATCTTCTGCCTGCATTGTCTTGACATTCAAATTCTTGTGGAGGGCAAGCTCTTCAAGGATGCCGGTTGCAGGGGTGATGGGGTACGAACCGCAGAACAGCTGGAGGCCGCTCTTTTCCGCAGCAGCGATAAGGCCCCATGCGGTTGCCTGGTTGCCGTTGATGTTGCGGTAGGTGCCTTTCGGCAGGTCGGCCGGAGCAATTGTGTATGTATTGGCTATCGCCTGGATGTTGGCGGCATAGTTATATCCGTCGAACAGGACTTTCTTATTAGGCTCTACCAGCTGGGGTTTCTTCTTGCCGAACTTCTTCTCAAGATATGCGTATGTATATTCAAGAGGTCTGTTGAACATGAAGAAGCACATGCCCAGGGTGAACATGTTCTTCGAACGGAGGATTGATTTGGGGTCCAGACCGCTGTCCTTGAGGCTCTCTTTCGTAAGGGTCGAGATCGGGGCACAGATGATGTTGCGGTCTTCAACTTTAAGTTCTGTGAAGGGATTGTCGGTGGTGAAACCGGCCTTCTCCATACCGTCGGCATCGAATGAGTCGATGTCTACAATGATGGTTGCGGTAGGCTTTGCCCATTTGGCATTCGCTTTCAAAGCCGCAGGGTTCATGGCTACAAGCACATCGCAGAAGTCACCCGGAGTGTTGACTCCTTCCCTTCCAACGTGGACCTGGAACCCCGAAACACCAGAAACCGTGCCTTGAGGGGCA
This sequence comes from Candidatus Equibacterium intestinale, assembly GCA_018064305.1. GTDB lineage: Bacteria > Bacteroidota > Bacteroidia > Bacteroidales > UBA932 > Equibacterium > Equibacterium intestinale. The sequence continues at coordinate 6,233 of JAGHVP010000064.1, forward strand.
CGGATTTCTGCGGGATAATCAGGGAATGTCGATATTTCGTTACCATACAGCGCAGAAGCATCTGCGAAGAGTGTGCCTGTGAGCTGCATTCCGTCGCCGGAGTCACCGGCAAAACGGATTACGACGTCTTTGGCGTCAATCACCTGATGTGTCATATCAATTCTGACGCTGTACTACTGGATCTGGCTGGGAGCAACCTTTTCTGCAGGGATGCCGAGAGCTGCTTTTGCAAGGGGAAGGAGGTCTGTGCTAATCTTCTCGTCGTAATAGATGACGGGATTGGTTGACATTTCAAAGACGAATGCAAGTCCTTTCTCCTTTGCGATCTTGTCGATAGCGGCTTTTGCCTTGTCATAGATGGGAACCATCAGTGTCTGATTCATCTGACCGAGGTCCTGCTGTGCGGTTACCTGGAACTGCTCAAGGCGACCCACCATTTCTGAAAGTTCCGCCTCTTTTGCTTCTTTTATTGCTGCTGTCCAAGTAGCGGCCTTCTGCTGGTAGGTATTGAGTTTGTTGTTGTACTCAACTTTCATTGCATCCATTTCCTCTTCAAGTTCTGTCTGATAAGCTTTGAGTTTCACCATAGCCGAATCAGTGTCAGACATCAGTGACACAAGCTCTGTTGTGTTGATGTGTCCGAATTTGAGGTTCTGGGCATTTACGCTTACTGCTACGAATGCCAGAGTAAAGAGAAGTGCGATTTTTTTCATAATTATTGTTATTTTCTAAGATAATCGATTACTGCATCTGTGATGTTGTATTTCTCATCACGATAAACGATGCCTGCTGTTACTGTAAGGTCAAGGACAAGGGCGCAGCCTCTTGCTGCAGCCACTTTTGCGATAGCGTTCTCAACAACCTCCTGTATAGGTGAGATGAGTTTTTCCGAACGCTGTGTAAGGATACCTTTTTCGCCGAAGTAGCTTTCCTCTTTCTCCTTTACTTTCTTCTCGGCCTCGATGATCTCATTCTCCTTCACCTGCTGCTGTGCTGCAGAAAGGGTTGATTTCTTGGCCATATAGTTACGGTAGAGGACATCGATTGCATCGACGTCAGCCTGGATGTCTGCCTTGTATTGGTCTGCAAGCTTGTTGAGTTCATTCTGAGCATTCACGTATTCTGCGATACAACTCAGAATCTTTTCTGTGTCCACATAACCAACAGTTTGAGCAGAAGCCGCAAAAATTGATAAGAAGCTGATTGCGATAATTACAAATAACTTTTTCATATCATTGAGTGTTTAGAATTGTTGTCCGATAGTAAAGTGGAACTGACTCCTTTCCGACTTGATGGGATTGTCAAATCCGTAGCCCCAGTCGATACCGAGCATACCGACTACTGAAAGGAAGATTCTCAGACCGACGCCGGCCGAACGTTTGATCTGGAAAGGGTTGAAATCCTTGATATCAGCCCAGCAGTTACCTCCTTCAAGGAAGCCGAGGGCGAATATTGTGGATTGAGGCTGGAGTATCACAGGGTAGCGGAGCTCTACCGTGAACTTGTCATACAGGTTACCTTCATACGTTCCGTTGATGTATGGAGTAAGCGAATAGTCTTCATAACCGCGGAGGCAGATGATATCGTTGCCATAGGTGTTATAGCCGGACATACCGTCGCCGCCGACGAGGAATCCCTCGAAGGGTGAGTAACCCCACTTGCGGTTGTAGTAGCCGAGATATCCGAAGTTAGCTGCAGTCATAAGGACAAGGTTTCCGGCTATCTTTACATAATTCTTGCCAGAAAATGTCCACTTGTGATATTCGAGCCACTTGTAATGGTCCTGGTCGCTCATCGAGCTGTAGTCGATATTGCGGTTGCGGAGAAGCGAGTACGGAGGAGTCAGCTGAACACCGAATGTCAGGTCAGAGCCCTCGCGGGGATAAATCTGCTGGTCTGTCGAGTTCCTGGCAAGCTGGAGTGTGTAGTTGATGTTGTTGAAACGTCCGTCAGAGAACACATAGTATGAATACCAGTTCTGCAGGTTGTAGAACTGCCAGCCGATGGAATTATACAGCGTGAAATAGTTGTCAGGCCATTTCAGACGGTTGCCGAGTCCGAGAGACAGACCGCCGATCTCAATGAAGCGGTCGTCGTTGTAGATGGCGAAGTAGTTTGAGATGTATGAGTTGGTCTGACGTGTCTTGTAGGCCGAGAAGCTGAGCGAGGTGGGTTTCTTTCCGAACAGCCATGGCTCCACGAACTGGGCCGACAGGGCCTGGTAGTACTTGCCGTTGGTCTGGAAACGGAACGCCAGCGACTGGTTGTCTCCAAGGGGGACGGGGCGCCATGCCTCCTTGCGGAAGAAGTTGCGGGTGGAGAAGTTGCTGAAGTTGATACCGACAGTGCCGACGAATGTACGGGCACCCCAGCCGCCGCTGAGCTCCAGCTGGCTGTTAGGCTTCTCTTCGACATTGTAGGATATGTCGACGGTGTTGTTGATGGGGTCGGGCATCAGCTCCCAGCCTGTACCCTGCTGGACAATCTTCTCCTGGTCGAAGTTGGACATCTGTCCGAGCTCTCTGATGGAACGTTCGAAATCTGTCTGACGGTAGAGATATCCGGGACGTGTGTAGACTGCACGGCGGATAACTCTTTCGTTTGTGATGTTGTTTCCGCTGATGATGATATTGTCGAACGTTGCCTGCTTGCCCTCTACGATACGGATCTCGACATCGACCGAATCGCCCACGATGTTGGTCTCTACGGGAGTCACGTTGAAGAAGAGGTATCCCATGTCACGGAAAAGCTGGGAAACAGAAATTTCGCTCTCCTTTCCGCCGCCCTGGAGGCGCTCGTTGAGGGTGACTACGTCGTAGATGTCACCTTTCTGGATTCTGAGGATCTCATTGAGGAACTCCACAGGATAGACAGAGTTACCGGTCCAGGTGATATTTCTGAAATAGTACTGGCGGCCCTGGTCGATCTTGAACTTGATACCCATCTTTCCGTCTTCAAGGGTGTAGATGGAATCCTTCACAATCCTTGCATCACGGTATCCTTCCTCGTTGAAGGCGTCGATGAGGGTGAGCTTGTCGTTTGGATATTCCTCTTCGTTGAATTTTTTGCTGTGGAAGAAGTTGTACCATGATTTATCCTTGGTCTTCTTCATGGACTTGTCGAGCTTGTGCTTGTCAATACCCTCGACACCCTCGTATGAAATCTCTTCGATCCTGACCTTGGGGCCGCGGTCGACATCGAAAGTGACACGGATTGCATTGTTGACAATGGTATCCTCTTCTGTCAGGATGTTGACTGTGGTGTTGTTGAAGCCCTTCTCCTTGTAGAAATCCTGGATGAGCTTTATCGATGACGAGGTCACATATTCAGAGAACTCACCGCCACGGCGGAGATGAAGCTTTTCGTTAAGGTCGTCCTGCTCCCCTTTCTTCACCCCCTTGAAATTCCAGACAGACACCCTGGGGCGCTCCTTCACATCGATCCTGATCCAGACTGTATCCTGATTGGCAGACATCGAGTCGACATAGAACCCTACATCCTGAAAATACTTCTGGTTCATCATCGACTTGAGCTTTATGCTGATGAACTCACTGGGAATGGTGATCCTCATGCCTTTTTCAAGACCGACAAGACCCAGGATACGGGCATCGTCAAGGAATTCGTTGCCAGTAACCTTGACGCCACCCACAACGTATGTTCCGGGATTGTTGTAATCGACTGGAATATTATCAGAAGATATGACATCCTGCCCCATTGCAAATACAGGGAACAGGAAAAGCATCGCGAATATTATATATAATCTTTTCATCAATTCCTGGTGCATATAAATCGCAAAGTTAATACTTTATTTAACTTTACCATATCTTCTGTCCCGATTTTTGAAGCTCTCGACAGCAGCAGAGAAATCACTTTCTCTAAAATCAGGCCAAAGTATATCTGTGAAGTAAAACTCTGTGTATGCAGTCTGCCAGAGCATATAGTTGCTCAGACGCTGCTCTCCGCTAGTACGGATAAGCAGATCCGGATCCGGGATGCCGGCTGTGGACAGGTAATTCTCAAACGGTGCGGTCCCCCCCTTCCCCTTCTCTGCATAGTCCCGGGCGTATGCCTCCGCCGCCTGCTCGATATCCCATTTGTCGCTGTAGCTGAGCATGATGAGCAATGTCATGGTTTGATTGTTCTCTGTCTGATGTTCAGCGTTTTCCATCAACTGAAGCAGATTTTGCGAAAGCTTTGTCCTGTCACCTATGAGCCTGATTCTGATACCGTTTTCCATAAGCATCGGTATCTCGTTCACAAGGCATTTTCCAAGCAGCTCCATCAGTGCAGAGACTTCTGCCTGCGGGCGGTTCCAGTTCTCCTGTGAAAACGCATACAGGCTGAGATATTTAACCCCCGCCTGTACAGCGGCACGGCAGCATGCACGCACACTTTCAGTGCCTGCGATATGCCCTTTAACACGGTCCTCGCCTCTCTGTTTCGCCCAACGGCCGTTGCCGCCCATGATAACTGTTACATGTACCGGTGTTTCCATAGTGATGTCAGTTTGAATTACGTTTGTCTTCGCCCCAGAGGAGCTTGTCTCTCAGGGCATCTATAAAGCTCTGCTTGCCGAATGAAACGCATGACGCGCTGTACTCGGCCTTCGTGACAGTGAATGTGCTACCTACTGGCGCAGTGAACGAACGGTTGTCAAGCGTGACCACCGCACTCTGCGCAGCCTTGGAAGTGAAGGTAATCTCTAAAGCAGATGATGCAGGCGCCACGATAGGCCTGATATTGAGATTGTGAGGCGCAATGGGCGATATTATCAGCACATCCGAATCGGGCGTCACCACAGGGCCGCCCACGCTGAGGGAATATGCGGTACTTCCGGTGGGGGTGGCCACCACCACTCCGTCGGCCCAGTATGCGGGAAGCGGCTTGCCGTCGATGCTTATACTGATCTGCAGCATCGAAGGTCCCTGCCGCTGGATGGAGAATTCATTCAGCGCATACGGATATATCTCGCGGGGGATTGTGGTTGAAACACTCTTGAGCAGCAGCCTGTTCTGGATGGAATATTTACCGTCTACCAGATCGTCGATCCAGTTGTTGCCGTCATCTTCAACTTTGGCGGACGTAAGGAAACCAAGCCTTCCGAAATTCACCCCCGCAATGGGTATATGCCTGTCTCTCAAGGCAGTGATTGCACGCAGGAAAGTGCCGTCACCGCCAAGTGCCAGCACCATGTCAGTTCCTTCCTCAAAATGGTCTTTGTAAAAATAGACATCTGCCCCGCCGGCACGCAGCCTCTGTATCAGGAGCCACACCTTGGAGTCATC
>JAGHVP010000021.1 GCA_018064305.1 Candidatus Equibacterium intestinale
CCTGGAACGCGAGTGGAAAGAAATCTGTCTGCGCCGTCAGGAGGCCGAAAGGAACCGCGACTACAACCAGTTCCGCTGGCAGCGTCTTGATGCTGCTTCACCCGAGGCAGGTGAGCTTGAGCGGCTTGAAGCCGAACAGGCCACCCTGGCAAATTCAGAACTCATCAAAGAGACGCTGGCAGGTGCGCTCGCTATCCTCTCTGAAGGCGAACAGTCAATGGATTCACGACTCAAGTCGGTAGGGCATTCCTTCGGGAAGATAACAGACTGCCTGCCCGGTTCGGAAGAGCTGCGCCAGCGCATAGAATCGTGTAGGATAGAACTCAAGGATATTTCAGCATCACTTGAAGACAGCTTCAGTACTGTTGATTCGGCCCCTGACCGTCTTGATGCAGTGGAAAGCCGCATTGCGCTGATATACGACCTCATGCAGAAGAACGGAGCAGATTCATACGACAGGCTTCTGGAGATAAGGGATGCCTATAAGGATGAGCTTTCTGCCACCGACGACCTTTCACAGCAGGAGGCTGCCCTGGCAGCTGAAGTTGCAAAGGCAGACAATGAATGCAGCCGGTTGTGCAGCCGTCTCTCAGAAGCAAGAGAGGCTGTGCTTGAAAAACTGTCTGGTTCTCTCCAGAGTGCAATCCGTGAGCTTGAGATGCCCAGGGCGCGCTTCGAAGTGAAGGTCGAAAGAAAGGCAGAACGTACGCCCACAGGCGCCGATGATGTCATCTTCGCTTTCTCTTCGGCAGGTGAGCCGTCGCTCAAAGACCTCACCAAATGCGCTTCAGGAGGAGAGATGTCCCGCATAATGCTGTGCGTCAAGTCGCTTCTGGCAGAGAAGGCAGAGATGCCTACTGTTATATTCGATGAAATCGACACCGGTATATCAGGCGCCCTTGCCGACAAGGTAGGGCAGAAGATTGTGGCTATGGGAGAGCATGCACAGGTGATTGCCATCACCCACCTTCCCCAGGTGGCCGTGAAAGGCAGCGCCCACTTCCTGGTCTACAAGGAATATGGAGAGCAGAGCGCTTCTTCGCACATCAGAAAGATAGAAGGTGAAGAGAGGGTGGAGGAGATAGCCCGTATGATAAGCGGCAGCACCATCACTCCCGAAGCCCTTGCCGCAGCCCGGGTGCTGCTTGACAGGGCCGCACCTGCACCAATAATGAAAAATTTATTTTAAAACTATATTACAATGAGACTTATTATCGAAGATTCTTACGGCAAGATGTCACAGTGGGCAGCCATGTACATCGCCAATGCAATCAACAAATTCCAGCCTACGGCAGAGAAACCCTTCGTACTGGGTCTGCCTACCGGCTCGACACCCCTCGGAACTTACAAGGAACTGATCCACCTCTGCTCTATCGGCAAGGTATCGTTCAAGAACGTCGTTACATTCAATATGGATGAATACGTAGGTATTCCCCGTGACCACGACGAGAGCTACTACACATTCATGTGGAGCAACTTCTTCAGCCATATCGACATCCCCGAGGAGAACGTCAACATCCTCAACGGCAACGCTCCCGACCTCAGGGCTGAGTGCCAGAGATATGAAGACAAGATCAAATCATACGGTGGTATCAACCTTTTCATGGGCGGTATCGGTCCCGACGGCCACATTGCTTTCAACGAGCCCGGTTCTTCACTCAACAGCCGTACCCGTATCAAAGACCTCACAACAGACACCATCATCGCCAACTCACGTTTCTTCGGCTATGATATCAACAAGGTGCCCCGTCAGGCCCTTACAGTAGGTGTCCAGACTGTAATGGATGCAAAAGAGGTTCTGATCCTTGTAAACGGCCACAACAAGGCTCGCGCACTCCGCCACGCAGTGGAAGAGGCCATCAACCACATGTGGACCATCTCTGTCCTCCAGCTCCATCCTCACGGAATCATCGTTTGTGACGATGCCGCAACTGTAGAGCTCAAGGTCGGTACAGTCAACTACTACAAGGATATCGAGAGAGAATACCTCGATCCCGAGCACCTCGCATAAGCGGTATTTCTAAAGGCTTTCGATGGAGAGATTCTCTCCGTAAACTATATCTTTGGTCGCCTCGTTGAACATTCCTGAATGTTCACCCCGGCGGCCAAATTTGAATTTAAGCTGGATCAGATCCATGGGATAGTCCTCTATTCCATAGATCATCCTTGATCCATATTCCTGAAGGGCACGTGTGAAATAAACGATGATGTCGTGTCCCTGGAAGGCGAACGGGCCGGGTTCGCAGTTGTAGAGCGCGCGGTACTGACGTACGAACTGACGGGCTGCCTCATCGCTGTAGTCTACAAAATATCCGAGACAGAACTGCATGTTGGCATCGTTGAAGAACGACGGGTCGATAGAATCGAAGTTACGCACCTTGTGGCTGGTGTGACCTGTTATCCTGTATCTGCTGCCGCGGCCTATAAGTGAGACATTGCGCATCGCGTCGGATGCGAACG
>JAGHVP010000002.1 GCA_018064305.1 Candidatus Equibacterium intestinale
GCCGACGAAGAGATAGCTGCGCTGGGACAGGTGGATCTGCACAGGGTGGCTGTTGTCCGCGAAGGCGATTGCAGCGGCGTTGAGGCTGCTACGGAGGGTGCGGCATCCATCACGATGACCTCCTATGCCCCCAATGAACTGCATTATACTTATTCGAGCACAGAACCAGTCACCGCTGTATTCTCCGAAATCTATCACCCTTCCTGGAAGGCCACGCTGGACGGCAAACCCATCGACCTGTTCAGGGCAGACTGGGTGCTCCGTGCCGCCGAACTGCCTGCCGGCAGCGGGGAAATAGTAATGCGCTATGAACCGCGGGATTATGTCGTGGGTGAGGCGGTGTCCCGCGCCAGCAGCATTCTGCTTCTGCTACTGCTCGTCGGCTCCGTCCTTTTCGGTGTCTTTGCCCGCAGGAAGTGAAGTCTCCACACCTGAGTTTCTGAAAGATTCTTTGGAGGATGTTGTGTCCTCCCGGAGTCTCTTTTGGATAAATCCGTCATTTTTACAGGCTGATTTTTGGCTTTGAACCGATATATTGCTAACTTTGACTTTTCATTTTCAAAACTTTTTGAAAACTCACTAAAATACAATAGACTATGAACAGCAAAAAAGAAAGATTGTTCCCGTATGATTCTCCGCAGTCGGAGCTCATCGGGATTGAAGTTGCCGGTGTTCTTGCGCAGAGCCTTGGTGCAGCAGATGGAAGCACTGAAGATTATTTGACAAATGATGAAAAATGGTGGTAACAGGTAAAGGAAAAGGAGAAATGAGTATGAAAAAGTTTTATGCCATCATAGCTGCTGCGGCAGCACTGGTTGCCTGCCAGAAACAGGCTCCTGCAGTTCAGGAAACCGCAACCCAGACAAGAATCATATCAGCCGCATTCGAGGATACGGCATTTAAAACGAGCCTTGACGGCACTACTCCCGTCTGGACGGTCGGTGACAAGATAAAACTGCTCAGCGCCACTTCGGCAAGCGAAGTGACCGTCGTAAGCGGCACGAAGCCCACCGACGGACAGGCTGTCATCGTGCTTAAGGACGGAAAGGCTTCAGGACTGACCATCTGCACATCGCTCAGCGGCACCCTTTACGCGGTTTATCCCGCCTCATGCTGCAGCGCTGCTTCCCAGACCGACGACAAGCTTGCCATAACCATTCCTGCTGCCCAGAACGGCTCTTTTGCCGCAGCCAACATCTGCGCAGCCAAGGAAAATGCAGGAAAGCTCGTATTCAAGAACGTGACTGCCGTACTGCACCTCACCCAGACAGCCACCACAAAAGTGGACAAAGTGACCGTCATTTCAGAAGGAGCCCTCGACAAGAACAAATCCTACGCCAGCACAGCCTGCTGCATTGCAGGTGACGCCACAGTGGATATGAGCGAGGAAAAGCCCGTAGCTGTGCTTGCAGAAGGACAGAGCAAGAAGATCAAGGTGGTCAGCGCGGACATACAGACCGACTATTACATAGCTATTGCCCCCGACACTTTAATGAAAGGAACAGCGTTCGGCTTCGACAACAGTGCCGACAGGAAGCTTGGTGGCAGGAACCTTTCGGCAGACAAGATTGTGGAGGCCGGTACCATATACAATATAGGAAGCATGGACGGAGGAACGTGGCACGACTACATCGAGGTTACGGATGCAAGCGGCAAAACGCTCAAATGGGCAACCATGAACCTTGGTGCAACATCATCCGAACCCGGACGAAACAGCTTCGGCGACCTGTTCTCATGGGGCAACACCACCGGTCAGCCCAATAGCAAAATTACAAAAGCCTTCAATACGGGCAACTATTCCGGCACTGCCGGCAGCAAGATAACCAGTGCCAAAATGTGGGACGTTACTGTCAATGATGCGGCCCGCTTCCAGTGGGGAGGCACTTGGAGACTGCCTGTGCAGACCGAATATACGGAATTGATAAATTCTACCGTAAGTGAGAAAATCGGTGACAGTTGGAAAAACGGTGTGTATGTGAACGGATATTTGTTCAAATGCAAAGAGGCTGACGAAAGCGGAATTTTCTTCCCTGCTGCAGGTTATTGCAATATGACGTCTTCCCTTTCTTCAGCAGGCCAGTTCGGCGATTATTGGACCAGTACGTGGCAGGCTTCAGGTATGGCCTATGGTTTTGACTTGAATGCCAGCAAGCTGAATACAAGCACACCCCTTGCCGCCTATAGCGGAAGGAGCATACGCGCTGTGTCCGAATAGGACTCTGCGATATCGCTGCCTGTCTCCTTCGGGGGGCAATGAAAATCGGAGATTTTGCTTCCTGGCAAAGTCTCCGATTTTTTTGCGTCAATGTGACGGAAAGAAGAATATTCCTAAGCTGATTATTGCTCGTCAATCCACTTGAAAGTGCGTTTCTCCAGATCGTTGATGCCGAAGAGGGCTACGAGGTCCACGATGCCGAGCGAGATGATGCCGATGCCGATGGCATAGACCAGAACACTGGTGGCAACGTCGAAAGGATAGATGATGGAGAACAGGCCTATGATGGTGGCAATGATTCCGAAAATGAAGAGCACGTACCAGTATTTGAAACCGACGGCCTTGAAGTCAAATGACCTGAAAGAAAGGATGGCACCCTCGATAAAGAGCCAGCACGCAAA
>JAGHVP010000182.1 GCA_018064305.1 Candidatus Equibacterium intestinale
CAATATGAGTATCTTTACCCTTTAAAACGAATCAAACCAGAAAGACTGATGAACATAATCGAACTATTCAAGAAGATCTGGCCATACGTAAAACCATACAAATGGCTGGTACTCATTACATTGATCCTGACTCTTGCAGGATCTCTATTCGCCCAGGTAAACGCAATTGTGCTTGACCGCACCGTAGATGCGGTGAACGCGCTGGTCGGGGCGCAGGACTTCGCATGGTCGAAGGCGGCGCGAATCCTTACAATCATTACAATCGTCCTCCTTTCAAAGGAAATTCTGTCGGCACTCATCACTTTCCTTCAAAGCTATTTCGGCGAAAGGATGCGCGTGTTCGTATCAAAGGACCTTTCACAGGCAGTCATCGACAAGATGCTCACCTTCAGAATGGCATTCTTCTCAAAATCAGAGAATGACACAGGTAAGTTGCAGACAAGGATAGACCAGGGAGTAAGCAGCCTCTCCAGAACCGTGCAGAACTTCTTCATAGACCTCCTGCCCCTCTTCACAAGCGCCATCCTGGCACTCGTGCTGATGTTCTCGGCCAATGTATATGTAGGACTGACGGCCCTCGGTATTGTGCCCATCTATATCTGGATCACAATCAGCCAGGCCCGCAAGTTGAAAGGCTGGCGCCGCAACATGCGCAGCCTGCGCGAGTACAAGAGCCACGGTGTGATGAACATCATAGAGAGCATCAACGTAATCAAATCTTTCAACAGAGAGCAGATCGAGAGCAAGAAGCAGTGGGATATCCAGACTGAGTTCACCGACAACCAGATGCTCGTGCGCAAGACATCGTTCTACTATAACGGACTGAAGAGTTTCGTGCGTCAGATAGGAACAGTGCTTATCATAATCCTCACGGCATATCTGGTACTTTCAGGATACCCCGGGATGACAATCGGTAAGATTATGTATCATGTGATGCTGTTCTCGAATGTCACCGCACCCATCACCCAGCTCCAGCGTATTTTCGACGACATGAACGACGCCCTCATCTATGCTGAAGGTTTCTTCGACATAATGGATGCCGAAAACGAGACAGAGCCCACAGGCAGCTACCGTCCCGAAAAGGTCCTCGGCAACTTCGAGGTCCGCAACGTAGACTTCACCTACCCCAACGGCACAAAGGCACTCTGGGACATCAACATGAACATCGAAAGCGGCAAGATCACAGCCCTCGTGGGACTTTCAGGAGCCGGCAAGAGCACAATCGTGAACCTGCTGGACAAGTTCTACACCCCCGACTGCGGCAGCATCCTGCTCGACGGAGTGGACCTGCGCGAGTATGACACCCATTTCCTGAGAGAAAACATCGGCCTGGTACTCCAGAAGAACCACATCTTCGACGGAACAATCGAAGAGAACATCCGGTACGGTAATCCGCAGGCCACATCCGAGGAAGTGGAAGAAGCTGCGAAGAAAGCTTATATCTACGACCAGGTGATGAACCTTCCCGACAAGTTCCAGAGCAAGGCCCAGCTTCTTTCAGGAGGCCAGCAGCAGCGCATCGCCATTGCCAGGATGTTCCTGAAGAACCCTCCCATCATCTTCCTTGACGAGCCCACGGCCTCGCTCGACGCCATTGCCACAGAGCAGATAAAGGCTAGCATCGACGCCATCAAGCAGAACAGGACAGTGATCATCATCTCGCACAACATCTCGCAGATTATAGACAGCGATGTCATATATGCCCTCCGCAACGGTCGCGTAGAGGAATCCGGCGACCCCGACGGACTTTACAAGAAAGGTGGAGTGTACCGTGAGATCCTCGACGCTTCGGCGCGCAGCATGAATATAGAAAAACTCGCCCACACCCTCGGCAGCGACGGTGACGGCAAAATGTTCAGTTAACATAAAGTATCATGAAAAGAACTATTATCTTACTGGCAGTTGCCGTAC
>JAGHVP010000142.1 GCA_018064305.1 Candidatus Equibacterium intestinale
CCTCAGAACAACATAGTGAACCCCAACGCCTCAACCAAGCCGGGCCTGTTCTTCGCCGGTGCCTGCACAGGTCCCAAGACCCTGCCCGAAACGCTCTCCGAGGCGCGCGCCGCAGCACTTCAGATTCATCAGTATCTTCAGACAATATGATAGATTTCGGTTTCACGCTTTCCAAGAGTTCTGCAGTCAACCTCACTAACATTGACGATTCCAAATTCAATGCTCTGCTGGAGGTTGAACCCGATGCTGCCCGCTGCATGACCTGCGGCTCGTGTGCAGGAAGCTGCTCTGCCGGTGTGTTCGCACCTATGAGCCTGCGCAGGGTGATCGCCGCCCTGCAGCGCGGTGCCGACAAAGAGGCCCTTTCGATGCTGAGCCACTGCATGCTGTGCGGCAAATGCACGCTGGTGTGCCCGCGAGGCCTCAACACCCGACACATCATCCTGTCGATAATGAAGATATACAATACAGCCGACTAGCCTATGGAAGAGAGATTGCTCACCAGTTTCCACCCGTTCGTGCTGCCGTTCCTGGCAGGACTGGTGTTTGTGCTGCTCTGGTGCTTCGGCGGCATCATAAAGGTGCTTTATCAGCTGCCCAGGGCCGACCGCAAGAGGTTCTACGTTTCGCTTATAACACCTAATATGATATTGAAGAACGTGGCAGACATGTTCAAGGACTGCTTGTTCCATGTGAGGCTCTGGAAGCGTAACAAACTGCTTGGCTACATGCACAGCAGCATCGCTTTCGGCTGGTTCATGCTGATTGTGCTGGGACATGTCGAGACATTCTTCTACATCCCCGAGAAGGCATATCTGTGCTATTTCCCCATCTTCTTCCGCTTCTTCATGAAGGTGAACGAAGTGCAGCTGGGAGGTGCAGTGTTCTTCTTCCTGATGGACTTCTTCCTGCTGGTGGTGATGAGTGGCATTGCACTTGCTATCTTCAAGCGCTTCCGCTCGCTTGCCATGGGCATGCGCCGCACCACCCGCCTCACTCTGCCCGACCAGATAGCCAAATATGCACTGTGGTCGATCTTCCCGCTGCGCTGGATTGCAGAAGGATTCACAGCCGGTGTGGCCGGAGGAAGCTTCATGACAATCCCCATCAACTGGCTGCTGGAAAGCTTCATAAACAACCCTGAGAACTTCACCATAATGTGGTGGGCGTATTCACTTGCCCTCGGTGTCTTTTTCTTTGCACTGCCGTTTACACGCTACATGCACATCCCTGCAGAGATCATGCTGATTCCGATGCGCAACGCAGGGCTGAAGGTGGTACATTACCGCAAAGGCTTCGCCCTGGCACAGGTCTTCTCTTGCCCCAGCTGCGGAGTGTGCATCGACGCCTGCCCCATGGGTGCGCAGAAAAAGTTCAACCGCAGCGCCACAGTATACCTGAACCGCCAGATCCGCCGCGACAACGAGCGCCGCTTCACACAGATCTCAGAGACCTGCCTCATGTGCGGCAAATGCGAGGCTCTGTGCCAGATACAGGTTTCTGCAACAGGTCTCAGGCAGATAATCCGCAGCCGTACAAAGTATGGCGTGAAACACGATTTCGGCTATGTGAATGCAATAGAGGCTGTGTCGCCGGGCGTCAAGTCTATCAAGAAGAGCGACCTGCTGAACGAGCAGGACAGCTTTGCACGCGCAATGGCGCGCGGAGGCGACAGGGTGCTCTATTATGCCGGCTGCATGACATCTCTCACACCTACCATCAAGCGGGCTGTGATAAACCTGCTTGACAAGAGCGGTGTCGCATACTCGCTAATGGACGAAGACGGCACAATCTGCTGCGGCAGACCTCTGATCCTGGCCGGAAAGAAGGCCGAGGCAGAGGCGCTGATGGCAAAGAACAAAGAGATAATAGAGAAGTCGGGCGCGGATATCCTGCTGGTTTCCTGCCCTATATGCTACCGTGTATTCAAAGAGGAATACAAGCTTGAAGGCATACAGGTGATGCACTACACCGACTACTTCAACGACCTTATCAAAGGCGGTATCTTCGCCACCAGGTTTGCGGCGCAGAAACTGGTCTACCACGACCCCTGCGAGCTGGGCCGCGGATGTGGCATATACAGCGCCCCGCGCGAGGCTCTTGCCACGATAGGCGAGGTGGTCCCTGCAGAAAAGGAAAAGGTAGAGAGTATCTACTGCGGCGGTTCGCTTGGCAGCCTCACCCTCAGCTGGGAAGGCCGCGCCGCCATCACAGCCAAGTCGGTGGAGAAC
>JAGHVP010000215.1 GCA_018064305.1 Candidatus Equibacterium intestinale
ATAATATCAGGTTTTCTCGGCCAAATCAGCATCAATGGCCGAAATAATGATGACTTTTCGGAAATATGTGTTGTACTGGAGCTTACGGCCGAAATAATGTGGTTTTCTCGGCCAAGTTTAGCTTTACGGCCGGAATATTGGCTATTTCTCGGCCGGTACCTGAACCGTGATAGAAAAGTCATCACAAGTGCGACAGATTTGCTGCTGAACTGCGCCCGCCAGCGCGAAGTGCGGCAGAAATGCAGTCAGATTGCTGCCAGCGCACGCCCATTGCGGGGCACAGCGTGTGTTATTCCTGGCGTGTGCCGGAAGGGAGGGGAAGAGGCTCTGAGAGTGGCTGCGGCTCGCCGAAGTCTGGCGTGCCGTTGCACTTGAACCTGAACTTCTGGATGCGGACATCGCGCCGCCAGCCGTCTTCCGTGCCTTTTTTCGAGTGATAGACAATGTAGTGCTCTCTGCCGTCGGGAGAGACTGTGAAGCTGGCATGCCCCACACCGTGGATCTCTTCGTTGCCCTGGAATACAGGCGCGCTGCTCTTTGTCCATGAGTCGGGGTCAAGCGGGTCGCCACCCTTCTTCAGTGTCAGCATGCCCAGCTTGTATGTGGGAAGCCACGACTGCCCGCAGGAATAGACAATGAACACATTCTTCCTGTGGCAGAGCACCTGCGGCCCTTCGTTTATCGGCAGGCTGCCGCATATCTCCCATTCCCGGTCGGGTCTGGAAATCAGCACCCTAGGGCTTTTGACCGTCCAGGGGTTCTCCATCTCGGCGATATAGAGGTTCTGAGGAGTCTTGTCGGTTGGCTCAAGGTTCTCCCATCCCGACCAAATCGCATAAAGCTTCCCCTTGTGCTGAAGATAAGTCATATCAATTGCCCAGCGGACCGACGATGGGTCGGAAGGGTCGTCGCCCGTATTCACCATTCCCTTAGATACATACTCTCCGAGAGGGTCGTCCGTAACGGATTCAAGCACTCCTGTGCGCTGATGGATGTATGGCGGACCGGAATAACCCGCAGCATAGACGATATACCAGCGGCCGTTCCATTTGTGCAGCTCGGGCGCCCAGATGCAGGTGCTGTTCCACTGCCCATTTTCTGGCCGCCAAACAACCTGCCCCGCGTCTGGCTCACAGAGGTTGTCGAAACGCCCCACTGCAATGCCGCCGCGGCGGGCCGAGCAGTAATAATAATGCCCGCCTTCGGTCACAGTGCCGTCGCAGGTTATCCACGGGTCGGCACCCGACTGGAGGACAGGGTTATTATAGAACTGCGCTGCCGCGGAGAATGTTCCGGTCAGCAGCGCAGCTACTATTATGATGAAAGAGATACTCTTACGCATCTGCATGCTAGAGTTTTACCTTCTTGCCTGAAACGATGCACTCCTTGACATCGATGTTTCCATTCTTGACTTCGATGAAAGGCTTGCCGTCTTTCAGACCTACTGTTGCGTAACCGCTTGCAGTAGAGAGGAATGAACGGAAGTCACCTACCTGTGAGTCAATGTAGAGAGTCTTGGTTACAGCGTCATAGCGTGCACCTGTAAGTGCCTGGAGCAGGCTGTAGCTTGCCAGTGCACGTGCATACCATGAACCGCACTCATACTCGTTGTAGGGGTTGCGCTGGTCGCCTGTGTAGCGGTCGCGGCATGTGCGTACGATATCCAGACCTTTCTCAACCTCGCCTTCAAAGATAAGGTGTGAAGCAACCTGGTACTCGATACCTGTCCAGACCTCGTCGCTGTACACGAAAGGAAGGTTGGGCTTGCCGCCGTTGGGCCAAGAGCAGAGCAGGAGGCCGCCTTCGTTGCCCATTGCATAGCCGGGACGCTGAGGGTTGGCATGGTCGCGGAGGTCTTTCTTGAGGTTGTATTTGTGCACTGCAACCAGGTGGCTGCGTACCTTCTCTGAATCAACGGGGTCGTCAAGGCCGGCGCAGCGTGCCATCCAGCAGCCGAGCACACCGTCTGAGATACAGCCTGTGCCGTACTGGTACTTGGGACCTTCAACCAGCATGATCTTCTGTGCCTCAGGTGAATATGAGCCGCCGAAAGACTGTGCGGTGCTGGGATCCTGTGCCTGGAGGTCTTTCCATCTAACAATCTGATAGAAATACTCACCGTTCCAGAGTTTGGTGGTCATGTATTCCTGGCTCTTCTTGAGAAGTTTCTCATAATCCTTGCATTTGATGCCGAGGTACTTGCTTATTTCTACAAAGCATGTGAGGGCGGCTGTGTAGAATGATGTGCACATTCCGTCAGGTCCCCAGAACTCGATGTCGTATGTGTTGTGGTGAGGCTCTTCGAGAGCACCTTCGTGACGGGGATCCCAGGTCTTGATGCAGTAGTCCATGCTCTGCTTGATCTGGCCGTACATGTCGCTGATCCATTTGTCGTCGCCGCTTATACGCCAGTCGCGGTATGCCTTCACGATGCCGCCGAGCTGACCGTCGGATGCTGCATGGAAATCGTGCAGGACGGGCTGGATGGGGAGGTTCGACCTGAATGCCTGATGACCTTCCTTGCTCTGGCTTACGTAGAACTCAGTCTCGCGGAGGCTGCGTTCCAGACGGGGGAAGAGGTGAGGCACTGCCTGGGCATAGTTCCATACGTGCTGGCACGAGCCGTGGCAGCTTCCCCAGGAGTCTCCGCTGCCCTCCCAGTTCCACATCCTGCCGTCGTGCTGGCGCATTACTGTGGTGGACTTGAGGATTGTGAGGTTTGCGCTCACTGCCTCTACAACTTCGTCGGGAAGGGTTGTATCGTAGAATGCCTCGGTGAATTTCTCGGTCTGTGCCTTGAGGTTGTCGTAGTTTTCTGTCCAGTATGCAACTACCTC
>JAGHVP010000167.1 GCA_018064305.1 Candidatus Equibacterium intestinale
GTCCCGCACCATAGACAAGACTGCTCTCGAGCATATCCAGGTGCTGAGTGTGACCGATGTGGCAGGGCTGCTCCCCGGCGGAAAGACCACAAGCCCCAACCTTACGGCATCACAGGGGTTCTCGCTCCGCGGCGGCGGTACTTTCGCCACAGCAGTGGAGGTGGACGGCGTGCGCCTTACAAACAATGCATCTTTCGACGGGGCATCGGGTGTCTCAACCAACAATGTGGCATCTTCAAATGTGGAGTCGATAGAGGTTATTACAGGTGTTCCTTCGGTAGAATATGGTGACATGACCTCAGGTGTGGTAAAGATCAACACCAGAAGAGGTGTGACTCCGTGGTCGGTGACGATGTCGACCGGCCCTATGACAAAGCAGGTGTCTGTTCACAAGGGATTCGGACTCGGCGTCACATCTTCCGGAGCATCGCGCGGTGTGCTGAATGCCAGCCTTGAATATACCCGTTCGGTAGGCAACAAGATGTCACCTTTCTCTTCATACGACCGCAAGCAGCTGGGACTCACATGGAGCAGACAGTTTGCGAAGGGCAGTTTCAGTGACAAGCCGCTGCGTGTTTCTGCAGGTATCACAGGGAACCTGGGCGGCCGTGACAACCAGGCCGATCCCGACAGGCTGCTCGAGACATTCTCGACCGGCAAGGACAATACCCTCAGAGGAAATATCAATGCAGACTGGCTGCTCTCAAAGAAATGGATAACGAATATTGAGTTCATGGCTTCGGCAATCTACAGCGACAAGCAGGAGAGGAGCCGCAGCCGCTATTCTGAATCGGTCAGCAGCATCAGCATGCACTCGACCGAAGAGGGATACTTCATGGGATATCCCTGGACGGACGGCGGGGCGAATCCGGCTGTCCTCATAGCCCCCGGAATCTGGTACAATACCATGGCACTTGACGACAGGCCGCTGAACCTCAAGGCTTCGCTCAAGGCCAACTGGGCTAAGAACGTGGGCCGTGTAAACAACAAGGTCAAGCTGGGTGCAGAATGGACTGCCGACAAGAACTACGGTGTGGGCCGCTATTCAGAAGACCAGGCAACCGCCGCCACATACAGGGAATACCGTTTCTGCGACATTCCTACGATGTCGAATGTTGCGGCATATCTCGAAGACAACTTCATGCTGCGCACTGGAGACGATTCGCATCTCAACCTGATTGCCGGTGTACGTAACGACAACACCATCATTCCCGGCTCGGCATACGGCGTCACATCCAGCATTTCTCCCCGTTTCAACGCAAAATGGACAGCATTCACAGAGAAAAGCCGTGCCGGTCACTTCCTCAGGGAATTCTCAGTCCGTGCAAGCTGGGGTGTTGCTGCAAAGCAGCCGTCATACGGCGTGCTCTATCCCCAGCCCGGATACAGCGACATAGAAGTGTTCAAATCAACTGCAACCGCCGACAACACTGTCTACAAGGCGATATATGTGATACCTCAGTCAATCGAATACAATCCCGCCCTCTGCTGGCAGAGAGACCATCAGAGTGAGCTGGGTCTGGATATGAACCTGGGTGGAACCCGCATTTCGCTTGCCGGTTACTATACCAGGACAATCGGTGCGTACAGCGAGATATCGGGCTATAACAAGTTCTCATTCGTAGATACCGGGGCGGAAGCAGTCCAGGGCCTTGGCATTCCTGTAGAGAACAGAGACTTTTCAATTGCCCCGGACGGTACCGTGACAGTGCACGACAAGACAGGGGCAATGCCTTCAATCACCACCACCGGCAAGACCCGCAACCTGTTTGTCCCCACATTCACTGAAGACAACGACGACAACCCAGTGACCCGCGCGGGTGTGGGATGGGTGATAGACTTTCCCCGCATCAAAGCCATCAACACCACCATCCGTTTCGACGGTAACTATTATGCACAGCGCTCTGTCTACTCGGACCTGCTGCCGTATTACATGAACGGCCGTAAGTCGATAGTGGACGGCAGCGACCTCAAATACCTCGGCTGGTACTACGGCGGTCATGTCACATCCAACGGCTCTGAGACCAGGAGTATCAAGAGCAACATCATGATCACCACCAACATTCCCAAGGTGGGCATGATCCTCTCCCTCAAGATGGAGGCGAACCTGATGACATATTCTAGAACTTTGAGCGAAAGGGCCGACGGTTCGGCAAGAAGCTATGTGATTACCGACCGTACCGACGCCATGTCTTATATAGAAGGCAAATCAATCTACGACGAAGAGGGTTACACAGTGTTCTTCCCAGAATATTACACAGCGTTTGACGACCCCACACCCGTTCCTTACCTGGAAAAGCTCAAGTGGGCCAAGGAAAACGACCAGGCTCTCTACACAGACCTGTCGCACCTGCTCATAACCAATACATCTGAAAACTACACCTATATGAAAGACTATATGTCTCCTTCTTACAGCGCACATTTCAGCGTGACAAAGGAAATAGGCAACCTGGCATCGATATCATTCTATGCCAACAACTTCCTGAACATGCAGAACCGCATCTATTCGACCCGTACCAAGAGCTGGCTCACAATGAATCCCGCCGTGTACTACGGTCTCACACTCCGTTTGAAAATCCAATAAACAATTAATATCATGAAGAAACTTTTCAACATCATCCTCATCGCAGGGCTCAGCATCCTTGCGGTCTCATGCAAAAAAGAAATTCCTCAGCCCCCTGTACCGGTAAGTGTCCAGCTCCAGTTTGAAAATGCTGCATTCCAGGTAGAGGGTATCACAGTTACCCTGACAGATGCAGCCGGCACAGCATATTTCGAGGCAGTCACCGATGCAACCGGTGAAGCAGGCTTTACAGTTCCCGCCGGCAGTTACACTGCATCTGCAGTCTATAAAATCACAAAAGACGGTGAAAGAATCGCATACAACGGCAGCAACAACACCATCGTAGTCACTCCAGATACAGCAGAACCTTTTGTAATCAATCTTCTTCAGGTTATCAGCCAGCAGATTATCATCAAGGAGCTCTACAACGGCGGATGCGTTGCAGCTGACGAGGCCGGCTCATATCAGTCAGACCAGTATGTAGTGCTCTACAACAACTCACCCGATGTTGCAGATGCATCAAACATCGTCTTTGCAATCACAGCTCCCTATGAGAGCTATACAGAGAATGCATACTATTCAAGCGGAAACACTCTTCTGTACGAACATGAAGACTGGATTCCCGCAGCAGGTGCACTCTGGTGGTTCACTGCAGAGTCTGTCACTATCCAGCCCTGGTCACAGATTGTAGTTGTCTTCAAGAAAGCGGTCGACCACACAATCGTCAATCCCAACTCAGTTGACTTGAGCAAGCCCGACTACTACTGGATGAACAACGGCAGTATCACTCAGTACTCAAGGGCAGGTTATGAGGTTTCCGAGAATATCCCCGCATCACATTACCTCACAGGCGCCTGCTTTGCAATGTCTCCTACAGGCTGGCCTATCACAGCGGGCGGTCCTGCATTCTTCATCGGCAAGATGCCAAGGGATGAAGCCAATGCACTCTGCCTCGACAGCGAGAAATATGATGTAACCCTCGGCACTCCCATGATTTTTGCACAGGTCAAATTCCCCAAGGCAAATGTTGTTGACGCAGTGGAGGTCTGGACAAAGGACAATGAGTCAACCAGCCACGTCCGCTTCCCCGCAGACATCAACTCGAACTATGTGTCAATCACCACCAAGCTCGGCTATTCAATCTACCGTAACGTTGACAAGGGAGCAACCGAGGCTCTCGAGGAGAACGCAGGCAAGCTGGTTTACGGCTACACCGGAGGTACTGATGACATCGAGGGCTCAACCGACCCTTCAGGCATCGATGCCGAGGCTTCTATCGCAAACGGCGCCCACATCGTTTATTCAGAGACCAATGACTCTAAAAAGGACTTCCACCAGAGAAAGGTCGCTTCTCTTAAGTAATAATTTGAAATAACTGATTGATTCACAATATGAGGTTCAACTCACTTGCAATATCTGTCCTGCTCCTCTGCTGCGCCCTTCCGGCTGCAGCTGGGGACAAGGACGGCCTGCGCGACTTCGATTTCATCAAGGAGACTACTCCTTGCCTTAACCTTTCAAATCCTGCGGCTCTCTCGGCCTGGAACGGTAAGATATCCAAGGCCAGCGTCATGCTTGACAAGGAGGACGGACCTCTGGTTTCACTGATTCAGTCCAAGGACAGTTATGAGGCTGTTGCCGGAACCGAGTCTTTCGTGCGTATTTCCAACAAGACAGCCTTCCACGGCAATATCAGCTGGGGCTACTTCAACGGAAAGGATATGGGCGGTCAGATCCTTATCGACCCCTACTACAATCCTGTCAATTTCCTGGAGAGCGATCCCGCCACCATCGGCACGAAGCAGAGAGAGTCATATTCCCTCAAAGGCGACATGAGCCATACCTTCAACAGCAGATGGGCTGCCGGAATCGGAGTGAAGTTCGACTGCAAGGACCAGACTAAGATCAAGGACCCGCGCTTCATGACATACTGGACAGACCTCAGGCTGGATGCAGGAGTAAGCTTCCGTCCTTCCGACGGGCTGATGCTGGGTGCATCGCTGTTCTACAGGAACACTCTGGAACAGATCCAGGGTGGCATCTACGGACAGATCGACAAGCAGTATTTCGTCCAGACCGACAAGGGCGGCTTTCTGGGCACAGTCTCGGAGCTTGTGGGCGACCGCAACCACATGTCACTTATGTCACGCAGACCTATGGACAACTCTTTCTTCGGAGGTGCCCTGCAGGTGACTTCCGGTGACAGGCTTGCAAGCGAGGTTTCGTTTGCCTACCGCACAGGATATTACGGCCGCAAATCCACCAGCACTGCGGTGTTCTATGAATTCTCTGGAATAGAGGTCAGATATGACGGATCGTATCTGATTCCTTCTGGTAACAACCTGCACAGGATATCCCTTTCAGCAGGATATACCACACTTGGCAACAACGAGAACAAGTTCAACTATGTGACACCGCTCGGTGGCGTGACAGAGGTTCAGTATACCGGTGCAAGCCACATCCTTGACCGCAGCGTGATAGACGGCGTGCTGGGTTACAGATGGTACCGCAATACCGACGGCGGCCGCCCCGAATTTACATTAGGTGCTGATTTCGACTTCTATTCAAGGTTCCAGCACACCGACCTTTTCCCCATCTACCGCAACAGTGACTTCACAAGGGTGGATGCCGACATATTCTGCAGCAGGGACTTCAGGATGAAGAAAGGCATCATAACCCCTGAAATCCACGCCCTGGGCCGCTACGGTTTCGGAACCGAGAAGGAAGACGGTGTGACTGTGGCCGGCGGATCGAGCGCCAAGAGTTTCGACTACTGGCTCGGAAGAGATTTCGAATTCGAGACAGCTCCGCGGTACGGCGCCGCAGCAGGCGTGACATTCACAATAATAACTGCGAAGGGAATTGCCCCGTATGTGAAGGTAACGGACTCCTTCATGTCATTGGTGGCAGAGCCCGCACATCTTGACGGCCGCATCAGAAACGTGGCGGCAATCACATTCGGATGCACATTCTAATCTTAAAAGAACAACATATCAAATCACTCATATCATGAAACGTATTGCGCTGATAATAACCGCCTGCCTTGCAGTCTGTGTTTCCTGCAGGCAGAACAACACCTTCACAATCAACGGCACCGCACCCGCAGAGTGCGAAGGGTGCAATGTTTACCTTAACTACGGCTCTGTGGCCGACACGGCAGTTGTGACAGAGGGCCGGTTCACCTTCACAGGTGAAATAGAGTCACCCGACATGGCCAGGGTTTCACTCTTCACTGCTGACTATCATACAATGTTCTGCACTATTGTGCTCGAGCCCGCAACACTCGAACTTGCACTTTCAGATGCCAGCACCTGCACAGGTTCGAGCCTGAACGAAATCAATACTGCATACGAAGAAGCCAGAAAGAAAAATATCGATGACTATTATGCAGTAATCGATCTGCTCAGGGCCGACAGCCTGATGACACCGGAGGAGAGGGAAGGAAAGATGAACGAAGCATATAAGGTGTTTATGGGCAGAAACGATTCGGTCTACAGTATAATGTTCAGCGAGCATAATAACGATATCCTCGGCGCTGCCGCCCTTATGGCGCTTGAGAGAAACAAGGCATCGTTCGACTCTCTCTACAACATTGCCGGTGACAAGGTGAAAGCATACTACAAGGTTGAGAATGAGCGTGTGCGCTATGAACAGCTTGAGAAGACAGCGGTGGGCTGCATGTTCACCGACTTTGAAGTCGAATATGGCAATGCCGACAGCACTGCTGTGAAGTTCTCAGACTATGTGGGCAAAGGAAAATATGTGCTTGTGGATTTCTGGGCAAGCTGGTGCGGCCCCTGCAGGGCTGAGATAGCCAACCTGGCAGAGATCTATCCCAAGTACAAGAGTGACAGTTTCGAAATTCTCGGAGTTGCTGTGTGGGATAAGAGAGAAGACACGGAGAAAGCTCTTGAGAGTCTTCCCATAAGCTGGCCCATCATATATGACGCCCAGCATATTCCTACTGACATTTACGGCATCAGAGGCATTCCAGAGATTATTCTCTTCGGTCCCGACGGAACTATCGTGGCCCGTGGCATCCGCGGTGCTGCCATCCCAGAATTCCTTGATACTGTGCTTTAACCATACTGCATTCCGGTCCTTCCTTCCATGCCCAGCTATCTGCAGGTAGAGAATATTTCCAAGTCGTACGGCACAAAAGTGCTGTTCGAGAAGATTTCCTTCAATATCAATGAAGGGGACAAGATAGCGCTTATTGCGCCCAACGGCACAGGAAAGACCTCACTGCTGCGCATCTTGGCAGGCAAGGATTCGTCTGACCGGGGCGGGCAGATAAAGTACCTGAAAAACATTGTCACGGCCTTTCTGGAGCAGGAAACGGCCCTGGATCCTTCCAAGACCATCCTCGAGCAGGTGCTTTCGCAGGTAGACCGCAGCACCACACATGCCGAGGAGTGGGACCTGGAGGTGGAGGCCATGCAGATTCTGACGTCGCTGGGGCTGCAGGACTTCTCGAAACGTACCACCGAGCTTTCCGGAGGTGAGGCAAAAAGGGTGGCACTGGCGGGCGTCCTGATAAAGAATGCCGACTTCGTGGTGCTTGACGAGCCCACCAACCATCTGGACCTGGAAGCCATAGAGTTTCTGGAAGATTACCTCAGGAAAAGCCGCCGCACCCTGTTTATGGTGACTCACGACCGCTATTTCCTGGACCGTGTGTGCAACACTATCCTGGAGCTGGACGGCGGCAACCTCTATACATATAAGGGCAACTACTCGTATTATCTTGAAAAGCGCGAGGAGCGGCTTGCCGTGGCGGCTGCCCTGAACGACAAGTACCGCAACCTTTACCGCCGCGAGCTGGAGTGGATGCACAGCACCCCCTGCGCACGCACCGGCAAGGCGCGCTACCGTATCAACGCCTTCTATGACCTGAAAGAGAATGCCGCACCCATCAGGGAGAGCAAGACACTTTCAATCAATCTGGGCCGCCAGCGCCTTGGCAGGAAGATAGTGAACTGCCACGGAGCAGGTTTCAGCTACGGCGACCGGAAGATGCTCTCTGACTTCACCTACAACTTCACACCGGGTGAGAAGGTGGGAATAGTTGGGGCGAACGGTATCGGCAAAAGCACATTCCTGAATATTATAACAGGCCAGCTTCCAGTAGACACAGGCTATATCGAGTGGGGCGAGACGGTCCGCTTCGGTTATTATAAGCAGGAAGGTATCAGGTTGAAAGAGAACATGACGGTGCTTGAGGCTGTGCGTGAGATTGCGGAAGAGGCAAAGGCAGCCGATGGCAGCAACATTGCCGTAACCACGTTCCTGCAGCAGTTCCTGTTCCCGCACGAAATGTTCAACACCCGCATCGACCTGCTGAGCGGTGGCGAGAAGCGCCGCCTGTACCTGCTTACCGTGCTGATGCTCAGGCCCAATGTGCTGATACTTGACGAGCCCACGAATGACCTTGATATCGTAACCCTGAATGTGTTGGAGGAATATCTGAAGAATTATGACGGGAGCGTGATACTTGTATCGCACGACCGTTTCTTCCTTGACAAGGTGGTGGACCACCTGTTTGTGTTCATGGGCGACGGTGAGGTGAAGGACTTTGTGGGAAGCTACAGTGAATACCGCGAATTCATACTCCAGAAGAGGCGCGATGATGCTGCCGCCGAGCGTGCCGCAGCGCAGGCAGAGAAGAAGGAGGCAGCAAAACTTGCCGGACCGGCAGCACCGGCACAGCCGGCGGTGCGCAAGCTCACTTTCAAGGAAAAACGCGAGCTGGAACAGCTGGAGGCCGACCTGGCAGCCCTGGAAGAGCGCAGGGCGTTGCTTGAGACAGAGCTTAATTCCGGCACTCTGCCGATAGATGAACTTACTGCCAAATCCATTGAAATCCAGCAGATAATTGCCGATATAGACGCAAAGGAAACGCGCTGGCTGGAACTTTCTGAAATATAGACCATGAAACGCATCATATTTTTGCTTTTCGCGTGCCTTGTGTGCGCCTGCAGGCCTTGTGCCGGCTTTGATCTGGAAGATGTACGCTATACTCCGGAAGATTCGGTACGCTTCTGTGCAGTGGCAGAGAAAATGCTGCCATACGCCCAGGAACCAGCTCAGCAGCTGATAATCCGGGTGGCAAAGGAATTTCTGGGAACCCCTTATGTTGCAGGGCTGCTCGAGCAGGAGCCCGAAATGCTTACCATAGACACGCGTCACTCCGACTGCATCCTGTTTGTGGAGATGTGCCTGGCAATTACTCTTGCAGTGCAGAGTGATGACTGCAGTTTTGAACATTTCTGCCAGATAACCCAGAGCCTGCGCTATCAGGGAGGGGAGGTTGACGGGTATGCCTCGCGCAACCACTATACCTCTGCATGGATCCTGCAGGGTGAAAGCAACGGGCTTTTTACAGAAGTCAGCCGGGAGACAGGCGGTGTGCCGCGCGGCCAGCACTTCAACTTCATGTCAACCCATCCTGATTCATACAAGCAGCTGGCAGGCAACCCCGGGCTGGTGG
The DNA here is from genome assembly GCA_018064305.1 of Candidatus Equibacterium intestinale. Lineage (GTDB taxonomy): Bacteria > Bacteroidota > Bacteroidia > Bacteroidales > UBA932 > Equibacterium > Equibacterium intestinale. Next base: position 9,054 of record JAGHVP010000167.1, read on the forward strand.
AGAGGATTGCCGATACAGAGGCATGGCTGAACGGATTCGAGTATTATTATCTGCCGCAGAGCAACATAGACAACCTTTGCAAGGGCATCCGTACAGGCGACATCATCTGCTTTGTGACACCTGTGGCCGGTCTGGACATAGGGCATGTGGCACTGGCATACGAGCATAACGGGCAGATGCACTTCATCCACGCATCATCGGCCGCCAAGAAAGTGATAATCTCAGAAGAGACTGTGGCTGACTATATCAAGACACATAAATCCACCTGTGGGCTGCGTGTGGTGCGTCTTTCCGGCGAATAGAGTTTGGCTGTTTGACGAGGATTGGCTAAATTCGCAACCTCATTAATAACAAACAGACAGATGAAAAAGCTTATTTTTACCCTTGCTGCCGTATTGATGGCAGCCACATCTTTTGCCCAGCAGCAGGGCGACGTCACACTTGCAGGTACACTCGAGTTCTATCATACACGTTATACTGACGATCTGGTCTACACCAACTATATGGCAGGTGTAGAGGCAGGCTACTTCATCGCCGACAACATTGCAATTGTGGCAGGTCTTGACTATGACCGCCGTAAAGAACGTGCTGCTGACGGTACCAAAGAGTTCACCACTATTCCTTCAATCACAGTAGGTGCCAGATATTATTGTCCCATTTCAGGCAAGTTCTTCTGGACTCCCGCCGTGCTTCTGTGCGACAACTTCGAATTCAGCAAGACTGTCTTTGACAAAAGCTCCGTCAGGGACCACGATTTCAATATGAGGTATTCTGTTGACTTCGCTTCTTTCGAATATATGGTGAACAACAGGTTCTCTATCACCACCAGCATCGGTGAGCTCAGCTTCGGTGCACACAGGGCTTCTTTCAACCTCAGTACCGAATACACTTCGTTCGGCTTCCGCTTCTGGCTGTAGCATAAAGGAAGAAATGAAAAAAAGCTGCAAGGAAACTTGCAGCTTTTTTATGTAGCGGGACCCAGGATTGAACTGGGGACCTCATGATTATGAATCATGCGCTCTAACCAGCTGAGCTATCCCGCCGTAAGGGATTGCAAAGGTAAACGATTTTTTTAATCTTGCAAAAATTATTCGCGTATGATGGTAACCTCACCGCCCATTCCCAGTTTGATGATCTGTGAAGAGCGGCCCTCACTGTCTTCCTCAAGGCACGGCTCCACTACATAATCGGCACTGTCAAGAATTTCAGCGTTGATTTCAGCAAAGCATGAAGGGGTCTCATCGCCGGATATGTTGGCAGAGGTGGAAACCACAGGCTTTCCGAACTTCCGTATCATTTCCACACAGAAATCGTTCTTCGGAATGCGGATTGCCACACTGCCGTCTTCTGCAATCACTTTTGCAGACAGCCCGACGCCCTGCGGATAGATTATGGTCATGGGGCGGTCGTTGACCTCGATCAGCTCCAATGCCATGGGGGGTATCTCCTTCACATATTTTGCAAGCATGTCAAGGTCGCTCACCAGTATGATGAGGCTCTTGCTGTCGGAACGCTGCTTGATCTCGAACACGCGCTCTACAGCAGAATCAAGGGTTGCATCGCAGCCTATCCCCCAGACAGTGTCGGTGGGATAGAGTATTATGTCGCCGTTCCTGAGGGCTTTTGCAGCACCTTCAACTTCAATTTTGATGTCTTCTTCCATATTGTCGATATAATTGAAAAGTCTGTTTAGAAATACACCAGAGTACTTACGGGATAGTGGTCTGAGAACGGAACGCGCGAGATGGTGGTCCGGTCGGCAGGCTTGTCATCGGGAATCATGATATAATCTATCCTGAGCAGCGGCCAGAGTGCAGAATATGTGGCGCTGAAGCCGGTGCCTCCCTCTATGAACGAGTCTTTGTGCCCGTTTACAAGATGCTGGTATGTATAAGACATGGGGGTATCGTTGAAATCTCCGCATACCATCGTGGGGATAGGGCATGCCTTGATGTCATCGCTTATCTTGCCCACCTGTTCGCTGCGTTGCAGGGCCGTCTTGAGAAGGCGTTCGTGCACGTCTTTCACCTCGTCGGTAAACTGCCCTTTCTGCGACAGCTTCCTGATTATCTCGGTGAACGAGAATCCGTTGGACTGCAGGTGGCAGTTGTAGACCCTTACGGTGACATCGTTGATGCGGAGGTCGCACCAGATGCACAGGTTGGCACTCTTGGTGAACGATATGTATCCGCTGTCTACAATGGGATAGCGGCTGAAAGTCACGTTGCCGAAGTACCGGCCCGACTCCTTGAAGAAGCGCTGGCTGGTGTAGGGCAGGCTTTTGATGATGCGCCCCACACTTGTGGTGTCTGTGACCAGGCACTCCTGGAGGCACAGTATGTCGGGCGATTCGCGCTGCAGGAAATCACACACCTTGGCGTATGCCTCGGCCTGGTTCATCCCTTTTGCGGCGCAGCGGAACCTTCCAACATTCCAGCTCATCACCTTCACCTCATCTCCGTAGATGCTCTTCTCCTCTTTGCCAACCTTGATGAACCTCTCTGCAAAAATGATGGAGGGAAGCAGCGCTATGAGGCTGATGACAAGGTAGTTCTTCATCTTGAACAGCCCTATCAGCAGGAATATCAGATTGATGAAGAAGAGGGGCACGAAATAGAGCCCGAAATAGTAGGGAACAGGGAAGAATGCCGGGTCGATCCATACCGAAAGGTATGCAAGCAGCAGCGCCGCCGCGAAAACAATTACAATCCCCCTGTAGATCAGCTGCGGGATGGAATACTTCCTCTTTTTCTTGGGCTTGCTGCTCTTCTTGGGCTTGCGTTCCTGTGTATATGTCTTGCTGCGTGCCATTTAACCCCACATTTTGTTTGTCTTTTTCCAGTAGTACATCAGCAGCCATCCGAACAGCATGCCGCCCAGATGTGCGAAGTGGGCCACATTACCGCCCATGCCGGTAAGCCCGGTGAGAAGCTCGATAGCACCGAAGATTATCACAAACCATTTGGCAGTGAGGCGGACAGGTGGGAAGATGAGCTGCAGCTCGCTGTTGGGAAAGAGCATTGCATAGCCCATGAGCAGACCGTAGATTGCGCCGGATGCACCCACAGTGGGTATGTTGGCAACTGTGTGCATCAGCAGGGTCACAAGGTTGTGGCAAAGCGCCGCGCCAAGCCCTGTCACGAAATAGAAAGTGAGGAACTTGCGGCTGCCCCAGATGCGCTCCAGTGCGCTGCCGAACACGAACAGGGTGTACATATTGAAGAATATGTGCCAGAATCCGCCGTGCATGAACATGTGTGTGACAAGCTGCCACGGCCTGTACAGGGCCGCCCCCCAGGGGAACAGCGCAAACAGCTCATACATCCTGTCGCCGATAAGCTCGGTGGCGAGGTATATGACAAAGTTGATTATTATGATGTTTTTTGTGACAGTGGGAAGACTGCTCAAAAAACCTGGTCTTCTGTTGAAATACTCACTCATAGTTTCTTCTCCAAATCTTCATTAGTGATGGTGCAGATACAGTTTGTGACCATATCCGTACCTACAGTGGCCCTGAGCATAAGCACCTCGTTTGCCATTGCGTATGCCTGCACCTGGTTGAGGTCGCACGAAAATCCCGCCGCAGCCTGATGGGCCAGTGTGGCTGCGTATCCCTTCAGCAGCTTTTCATCGTGCCAGATGTCCATAGACGACGCAAGGCTGTCGAACACATCTTTCAACGACTTCTCATCGGCAGGGAAACCGTCTGGCACGGCATATACGATTACGGTGTCGTCTCCGAAATCCCTCAGGTCGAACCCGAGCTTCGTGAGGTTGAATATGTTTTCAAGTATGACGGAATATATGTCGTGGCTGAGAGTTACCTGCTGCGGGTAGAGCGAGCACTGCGAGATGCACTTCTCCTGGGTGAGCAATGAGAAATATTTGTGATAGAGGATTGCCTCCCGTGCCTTTCTGATATGTATTACTGCCAGCCCGCCGGTAACGGGGGTGAGGATGAACTTCTTGTGGAGCACCATCACGCCGCCTATGGCGTTCTCGTCGGAAAGGAGCCCTCTGCCATAGCTTGCAGAAGGGGTGGTGAGGCTGCCACCGTCACTGCCTTCTTCAGACTTCATCTGCTCGAAGAGCGGAGAAAAATCCTGGTGCGGGGCGGGCCTCCAGCTGCTGAAACCACCGCCGGAACCGCTTCCACCAGCGGAACCGCCGGCCGTGCCGAAGCCGCCTCCCACAGTCTGCTCCAATCCGGCCACTGGGAACTCTATGTCACCTGCAGCCTCGAAGTCGATACTGGGAGCAAAGGCGTTCTTTCCCAGAGACTCCCTCACACATGCGGTGAGGATGTCGAAAATCATATATTCATCTGTAAACTTCACCTCGCTCTTCTGCGGGTGGATGTTCACGTCAACCTCTTCGGGAGAACATTCCAGGAAGATGAAGTAAGAGGGCGTGTAACCGTCCTTCACAAGATTTTCGTAAGGTTTGCACACAGCCTTGTTGAGGTAGGGGCTGCGGAAATATCTGCCGTTCACAAAGAAATACTGGTTGCCGGCAGTCTTGCGGGCATCGGCCGGATTGCCGATGAATCCCGAAATCTTTATGATGCTGGTGTCGGTTCCAAGCTCCACCAGCTCTTTCTCCATATCTCTGCCGCACAGCTCCAGGATCCTCCGCTTGAGGCTGGTTGTGGCGCGGACATTATAGATATCCTTTCCGTTGTGCTTCAGCGAAAATGAGATGCCGCAGTTGATGAGTGCGACACGGATGAACTCCTGCTCTATATGGCGCATTTCGGCCGCATCCGACTTGAGGAACTTGCGGCGCGCCGGAACATTGTAGAAAAGGTTCGAGACTGCGATGTTGCAGCCGCGCGGCGCCGCCACACTTTTCTGTGACACCAGCTGCGATGCCGCCATCACGACCTCGGTGCCTACTTCATCCTCCTCCCTGCGGGTCTTGAGCGTCACCTGTGCCACTGCAGCGATAGAGGCCAGGGCCTCGCCGCGGAAGCCGTAGGTCATTATCTTTTCCAGATCCTCTGCCGTTGCAATCTTCGAAGTGGCGTGCCTTTCGAAACAGAGGACCGCGTCGCCCTCCTTCATTCCGCAGCCGTCGTCGATGATCTGGATCATGGTGCGGCCGGCGTCAAGAATTGTGACAGAGACGTTCTTCGCCCCCGCGTCGATGCTGTTTTCCATCAGCTCCTTCACGACGGAAGCCGGACGTGACACCACCTCACCGGCGGCAATAAGATTAGCTATATTGCTGGGAAGGACCTGGATCATAGTTTATCTGAAGAGTTCGGCCAGCCCCTGGGCAAGATACCAGGCCACAACGAATGCGGCGGCAAGTGTGACGAAAATGATTATACGCTTCACCTTCTGGTTGCCTGCCTGGCGGCGGCTGGCCTCGAGGCCTTCCTTATATGCTCCGCGGATATACTGCCCGGGGACATATTTGTGTGCTGCTGCCTGTGCATTTCCATCCTCGCCCAGGATAGACTTGACTTCGCTGTATGAAGCCACGTCTTTGAGGTCTTCGGCAGCCTTTACCGCCGAAGCCTTCTCGTCACCGGGATAAACCTTGCCGTACTTTTCGTAGATCTTGCGGAGCTTTTCCTTTTCAGGATCGTAATAGCGTGGCTTGTAGTTGAATACCCTGTGCTCTGGTGTGGGGAAGAAACTGATGCGCATAATTGTTTGGTTATACCTTGCAAAGATAATAAATTTGTGCTGAAAATCTTAAGGGCAGAGCTATGAAAAATGACATCAGAATCGGTAACGGATATGACGTCCACGTGCTGGCGGAAGGGCTTCCTTTCTATCTCGGCGGAGTGAAGGTGGAACACACAAAAGGGTGCATAGCCCACTCTGACGGCGATGTGGCGATACACGCACTCTGCGATGCAATGCTTGGTGCACTTGCCATAGGTGATATAGGCAAACATTTTCCCGACACCAGCGATGAGTTCAAGGGCATCGACAGCAAGATCCTGCTGGCCCGCACCTGTGCCCTGGTGCGCCAGTGCGGCTATACCCTTGTGAATGCCGACATCACGCTGCTTCTGCAGCGCCCCAAGATAGCCCCTTACATCCCGCAGATGCGCGAAGCCCTTGCCGGCGTGCTCGGCACCGACACGGGGCGCATCTCTATCAAGGCCACAACCACTGAGAAGCTGGGCTTTGTAGGAAGGGAGGAAGGAGTGGCCGCCTATGCAGTGGTGCTGCTGGCGGCCGGAGAATAGACTTCTGCAGCCGGTTTACTTGTTTTCAACCATACCGCTCTTCTCGAGCAGTGCTTCGGGGCGCGGATCGCGGCCGCGGAAAGCGCGGAACAGCTCGTCTGCATCCTCAAGGTTACCCTTCGAGAGGATGTTCTCACGGAACGATGCTGCAACCTCTTTGTTGAAGATGCCTTTCTCCTTGAAGAGAGAGAATGCGTCTGCCTCAAGCACCTCGGCCCACTTGTAAGAATAGTAACCGGCAGAATATCCGCCAGAGAAGATGTGGGTGAATGAAGGTGACTGCGCTGTGCCGTCGATAAGCGCGATGACCTTCGAGGGCTCGAGCACTGATTTCTCGAACTCAGCCACGTCAGCATCACTTACATCGTTACCGCTGTGCCATGCCATGTCGATTATGCCGAACTGCAGCTGGCGTACACTTGAATATCCTGCCAGATAGTTCTTCGCAGCGATTATCCTGTCTACAAGCTCCTGGGGGATCACCTCGCCGGTCTGGTAGTGCTTTGCAAAAGAGCAGAGGAACTCGGGCTCGTATGCCCAGTTCTCCATAATCTGGGAAGGAAGCTCCACGAAGTCGCGGGCCACGCTGGTTCCGGTGAGGTCGGTGTACGAACCTTCTGCAAGAAGCCCGTGGAGACCGTGTCCGAATTCATGAAGGATGGTGGTGACTTCGTCGAATGTAAGGAGTGAGGGGGTGTTTTCTGTGGGTTTTGTGAAGTTGGTCACAATCTGCACGAAAGGCCTTGTCTCTTCGCCGTCCTTTATGTATGAGTCACGGAATGATGTCATCCATGCACCGCCTCGCTTGCTCTCGCGGGGGAAGAAGTCCATGTAGAGCAGGCCCATGAAGCGGTCGCCGTCCTTGACCTCGTAAGTAATCACGTCGGGGTGGTATTTGGGGATGTCGGTACGCTCTTCGAATGTGAGGCCGTAGAGGGTGGTGGCCAGGCCGAGGACAGCCTTGCGCACGTTGCCCAGCTCGAAATAAGGCTTGAGCATCTCTTCATTGAGAGAATATTTCTCTTCCTGCAGCTTCTCGCTCCAATAAGAGAAGTCCCATGGCATCAGCTCGCCCTCGAAACCATGGACATTGGCATATTCCTGAATTTCAGCAACGTCCTTCTTCGCGAAGGGGAGTGATTTCTCCATCAGGTCGGCCAGGAAGCTGTTGACTGTTTCGGGAGTCTTTGCCATGCGGAACTCGAGCGCCATGTCGGCAAAATGGTCGAAACCGAGAATCTGTGCCGATTTCTCGCGCAGCGCAATAATCTTGCGGATGTTCTCTGAGTTGTCTGTATCGCCAGAGAGGCAGCGGCTGGAGCGTGCCTTCCACATCTGCTCGCGCAGGTCGCGGCACTCGCTGTATTTCACAAACGGGAAGTAGCTGGGCTCTTTCAGAGTATATACCCAGCCGTCAAGGTTCATTGCTGCAGCTTCGCTTGCGCCCATTTCCCTGACATATTCAGGAAGGCCTGCCAGCTGTGCTGTATCTGTGATATGGAGAGTGTATGCGTTTGTTGCCGCCAGGACATTCTTGCCGAACTGGAGGGTTGCCAGCGAGAGCTCTTCCTGAACCTTTGCATATTCGGCCTTCTTGTCGTCGGGCAGGTCGGCACCGCTGCGTGCGAAAGACTTGTAAGTCTGGTCAAGGAGCCTTGCCTGCTCTTTTGTGAGCTCGAGTGAGTCGCGTTTCTCATACACCGCCTTGATCTTTGCAAAAAGGTCGGCGTTCATGCTTACAGAAACCGAATACTCGGTGAGCATGGGCTCGATCTTCTCTGCGAGTGCCTGCATCTCTTCGTCTGTACATGCTTCGTTGAGGTTGAAGAAGATGCTTCCTACATCGTTGAGCTTCATTCCTGCAAAGCTGAGTGCTTCGATGGTATTCTCGAAAGAAGGCTCTTCAGGATTGTTTATGATGGCATCCACCTCTGCCTTGGCCTCTTTGATGGCCTGTTCGAAGGCGGGGAGGTAGTGTTTGTTTTCAATTTTGTCAAATGCGGGAGCACCGAAAGGATTGCCCGAAGGAGTAAGTAACGGATTCATGTTGGTATTGTTGCACGATAATGTGATGACTGCCGTTGCAGCTAATGTGAAGAGTTGGCGGAAACGCATGGCTGTTAATCTCTTTTGGTTGATTCTGATGCGCAAATGTAGCAAAAATATGTCAAACCGCGCCGTTTTATCATGTAACGGTATTCGTAGCAGTGATATATGGTATGTTTGCCTTTCTGCTCGGCCGAGGTGTAGTGGCTGGTGCAGAAGCTCTGCATCCTCGGGTCTGACAGGGGCAGCAAGGCGATGCCTTTCTCTGAAAGTTCTTCCAGGATCCTGCGGTTGGCCGCAAGGATAGAGTTCACATCTGCCACCTCTTTCTTCTTCCGGCGGTATTCTCTGTTGTGAAACGATGTCCGGCACATGTCGCTGCAGAATTTCTTGTCGGCCCTGCCGGTTATCAAAGCGCCGCACTCCCTGCAATATCTCTCTCCCATGACTTTGATTTTCCTGCAAAAATAGCTGTTTGCAGTCTTGCAGAGTGGTGGCAGCACTCCCAATCTGCAGCCATTTCATCTTTTTGTGATTCCTGCCGGCCGTTTTAAACGTTTATAATCGTTTAAAGCCGTTTGGAGTATTGTTATGACGTGTTCCGGGCTGTTCCTTTGCCTCCGGATAAAAAATCATGTTTCATTAAAAATTTATGATTATGGAAATGCAAACCATCAACAAGATCGAAATCCTGGGCCGCATAGGGATGGAACCCAGGATCTCAACGGCAGGCACGTCTCAGATTGCCCGCTTTTCGGTAGCCACCAACGAAGTGTTCAGAGACAGGACCGGCACAATCAAGGAAGACACCACGTGGCACAATGTGGCCGTGTGGCAGGGAAAGACAATCAGCAGCTTCGACGGCCTGCGCAAAGGGGTCTGGGTGCACATAGTGGGCAGGATCCGCAATGCCAAGTACAAGGACAGCCAGGGCGATGACAAGTTCTTTTCAGAGGTGGTGGCCACCCAGATAAAGGTGTGCGACCCTCAAGAAGCCTGCTGACGTTTGAAAAACCGGAAAAAGCAATTAAATTTGTGGTTTGTAACATATTGAACCGATTTCAAACCGCATACTATGTCAAGAGCAGTATATCTCTACAACACACTTTCCCGTCAGAAAGAGCTTTTCAAACCCATCCACGAAGGCCATGTAGGCATTTATGTCTGCGGCCCCACAGTTTATGGCGACGCTCACCTGGGACACGCCAGACCTGGCATCACATATGATGTCCTCGTAAGGTTGTTCCGCAACCTGGGCTACAAAGTGCGTTATGTGAGAAATATCACCGACGTAGGACACCTTGAGCACGATGCCGACGAGGGAGAGGACAAGATTGCGAAGAAGGCCCGTCTCGAGCAGCTGGAACCGATGGAGGTGGTCCAGTACTACACTCTCCGCTATCAGGAAGCCATGAAGAAGCTTGGCGTGAACCCTCCCTCGATCGAGCCCCGCGCATCAGGCCACATCATAGAGCAGATTGCGCTTGTGCAGCAGATCCTGGATAACGGTTATGCATACGAGAGCAACGGCAGCATCTATTTCGATGTCACCAAGTACAACAAAGACCACAACTATGGCGTGCTGTCAGGGCGCAACATTGAAGAGATGATCTCCAACACACGCGAGCTTGACGGCCAGAGTGACAAGCGCTGCCCCTATGATTTCGCCCTGTGGAAGAAAGCAGCACCCGAGCACATCATGCACTGGCCTTCACCCTGGAGCGAAGGTTTCCCCGGCGGGCACCTCGAGTGCTCAGCAATGAGCGCCAAGTACCTGGGCGAAGAGTTCGACATCCACGGCGGTGGAATGGACCTCATGTTCCCCCACCACGAGTGCGAGATGGCCCAGAACACAGCATCGCGCGGTATGGCAGGCGTCCACTACTAGATCCACAACAACATGATCACCATCGACGGCAAGAAGATGGGCAAGTCATACAACAAC
>JAGHVP010000067.1 GCA_018064305.1 Candidatus Equibacterium intestinale
AATCTTGATTATTTCGGCGAGAACAGCTTGAAAACTTGAAATTTCCGAAAAATCGGCTGATTCTCGGCCGGAGCGATGGTAATTGCCGAAATAATGGGATAATCTCGGCGGGATCCGGTTGGGATTTGCTCCCTGCGGTCGCATTTCCCTTTCCCTGCGCCACGGGCGATTCTTACCCGAAGCAAGCCCTGCGGGCCTGGCGGCCCTGCAGCGCCTTTTTCGCACCCGGATGTGTCCAAAAGCAAGCTTTTGTCCCCAACCGGGCACAAAAAAAGCCCCGCGAATCTCTGATTCGCAGGGCTTGCTTTGTGATCCGGTTGGGATTCGAACCCAAGACCCACAGCTTAGAAGGCTGTTGCTCTATCCAGCTGAGCTACCGGACCATGCTCACCTTGTACGTCAATCACGTAAAAGGACCGCAAATGTAGTTAAAATTTGATTAAATGCAAATTAGTGGGCGGCCTGCATTATTTTACAAGCGCGCTGAGCTTCTGGTAAAGTTCGTCGAAGCCTTTGTAGAGGTTTTCGTTGAGCTCGTTGAAGTAAGCCTTCGTTCCCTCTGCGGGATATGAGTTAACCTTGTCGAAACTTGTGCCAGCAAGTGCGAGTGCTGCGTCTACAAGCTCTTTGATCTGCTCGTCCTTGTTGCCTGCGCTGTAGTCGCTGAGTGTGATGCAGTCGCTGAGGAATTCGTTGGTTACAAATTCAATGTCTTTTTTGATAGTTCTGAGATTCATTTCTTGAAAGAATTATAGTTTTATCAATGCAAAATTACACAAATTCTCATTAAAAATACCAATTGTTGCGGATAATTTCGCTGAAGCCGCCCCTGCGCTGTGAAACGCCCAGGATGCGTCGTGCCCACACGAGGTCTTCACATCCGGAATAGTAGTTTTCGCGCTCTTCAAGGAAGGAATTGACCTTTACGCGGCCGCCTGCGCTGTGGACGAACTCACCATTGCCGATATATAGTGCAACATGGTATATACCCACGGTGCCGTTGGCGCGCTGACGCCCGAAGAAGAGCAGGTCGCCTTTCTTCAGATGCCTGCCGTTGTTGTCAAGGCTCACTTCCATGCCGCAGTGCGCCTGTGCCGAGGCGTTGCGCGGGAGCAGGATGCCGCAGTCGCGGTAGACACTCTGTGTGAGGCCGCTGCAGTCCACTGCCTTGACAGATGTGCCGCCCCACATGTAGGGGATGCCCATATATGTCTTTGCTGTGTTGACGATGTCGTCGGGGGTGTGCCTCTGGGCTGTCATGTATCTTGTGTACGGCCGTGCGTCGCGTCTGGGCACCAGTCCTTCGCGGCCGTCGGGCGTGCGGCAGACATATCTTCCCATCTTCGACCCGGTGACTTCCAGGGTGCATCCTTTCACAAGGTCGCAGAGCGTGCGGTTCCTCAGACCTTTCAAAGTGAGCATGGTGGAATATTTCGAAGTGATGATAATCTTAGGCGTGGCTTTCCAGGCAAAGGCCTCGTCGGGGTTGAGGCACTGGATGGAGCCGGATGTGACCCATGCGCGGTAGCCGTCGGGGGTTTCTACCTGCACCCAGCTGCCGTGGCGGTCCATCACCCGCACCAGCGTGCCCATAAGCACCTGGGTGGCCGCTTCGCCGGCGAAATCGGGCTCTTCGCGCAGGTTCATCACTGAAATGGCGCACACTCCGAATTCATTTCCGTCGGGAAGGGGGATGGGCTCTGCGGGAATGTAATTCTTAGGACTGCAGGAGCAGAGAAACGCCGCGCAGAGGGCTATCGCTGACAATAATCTGTTCTTCATTCTTATTTTTTTGGCTAAGGTAAGGAATTAATCCCTATTTTTGTCCATGCAAAGATACAATTCACAGGTTGACTTCTTCAAGGAAAGATACGGCACAAGGCTTCAGAAGCTGGTGGTGGATGCCGGATTCACCTGCCCGAACCGTGACGGCACGCTGAGCCGCGGCGGCTGCACCTTCTGCGACAACAACGCTTTCCATCCAAATTACAGCACTCCCGACAAACCGATTCTCCAGCAGTTGGAGGAGGGGATAGGGTTCCATCGCGGCCGCTACCGCAAGACAAGCGAATATCTTGCTTATTTTCAAGCATATACCAATACTTACGCGCCGCTTGAGGTGCTGAAGGAACGCTATTCGCAGGCACTCTCGCACCCCCTGGTGCGCGGGATTGTGATAGGCACCCGCCCGGACTGTGTCGATGAAGAAAAACTGGATTATCTGGCAGAACTTGCCAAGAGCCACATTGTGATAGTGGAATATGGCATAGAGTCGTGCTTCAATTCAACCCTGGAACATATCAACCGCGGCCACACCTGGGAGGATGCGGTGCGCGCAACGGAGATGACGGCCGGGCGCGGCCTGCTGCAGGGCGCCCATTTCATCTTCGGTCTTCCAGGAGAGAGCAGGGAGATGATGCTGCAAAGCGCTGAAAAGGTCAATTCGCTCCCGGTCGACAGCGTAAAGTTCCATCAGCTCCAGATAATCAAGGGCACTAAGATGGAGCGTGAATTCGCAGACCATCCCGAACGGTTCAAGACATTCGGGCTTGATGAATATATAGACTTTTTCGTTGATTATCTGGAACTTCTGCGTCCTGACATGGTGATAGAGAGGTTTGCTGGAGAGGTGCCTCCCAGGTTTGTCAACACCACTCCCTGGGGGCTTGTGCGCAATGTCGAGCTCATCCGTATGCTGGAAAAACGTCTTGATGAAAGAAAAACCTTCCAGGGACGCTTATATAAAGAGAAAAATTAGTAAATTTGCAAAATTTTTAAATTTCTTGATTATGAATATGTCAGACAAGATTGTAATGGAAGGCCTCACTTTCGATGATGTTCTTTTGATACCTGCACGCAGTGAAATCATCCCCAGGGATGTTGACGTAGCTTCTTATTTTACAAGAGAGATTCCTCTCAGCGTCCCCATCGTTTCAGCTGCCATGGATACTGTAACCGAATATGATATGGCGATTGCAATTGCACGCGCCGGCGGTATCGGTGTTATCCACAAGAACATGCCTATCGACCAGCAGGTCGACCAGGTACGCAAGGTGAAAAGGGCCGAGAACGGCATGATTTACGATCCTGTCACCATCAAGGGCGACCAGACTGTGGGCGATGCCCTCAAGCTGATGGCTGCCAACCACATCGGCGGCATCCCCGTAATCGACAACGTGGGCAAGCTCGTGGGTATTGTCACCAACCGCGACCTCAGGTTCCAGGACAACATGCACCGTCCTATCGCCGAGGTTATGACAAGGGAAAACCTTGTGACTGTCGGTGCTGACACAGACCTTCCCGCAGCTACAGAAGTAATCAAGAAAAACAAAGTCGAGAAGCTCCCTGTAATCGACAAGGATGGCAAGCTTGTCGGCCTTATCACTTACAAGGATATCACCAAGATCAAGAACAATCCCAAGGCCAGCAAAGACGGCAAGGGCCGCCTGCTTGTTGCAGCAGCTGTGGGCATCAACTCGAACAGCATCTCGAACGTAGAGCAGCTTGCAGCCGTCGACACCGACGCAATCGTCCTTGACACGGCCCACGGCCATTCAGTGTTCGTGCTCAACACCATCAAGAAAATCCGTGAGGCATTCCCCCACATGCAGATAGTTGCAGGAAACATTGCTACAGGCGAGGCTGCACTTGCACTCAAGGAGTGCGGCGTTGATGCAGTCAAGGTGGGTATCGGCCCCGGTTCTATCTGCACCACCCGTATCATCGCAGGTATCGGAGTTCCCCAGCTGACAGCAGTCATGAATGTGGCCGATGCTCTCAAGGGTACAGGCATCCCCGCCATCGCCGACGGCGGTATCCGCTACTCCGGTGACATCACCAAGGC
>JAGHVP010000161.1 GCA_018064305.1 Candidatus Equibacterium intestinale
GTCGTACACCATGATGTCGTGCATCAGGCCTGTTTCCTCGTCGCGGCTCACAACCCTCAGCATATATCCGTCGATTCCGTCGTAGAAGATACCGGTGGGAATCTTGATTTCCTCCTTCGTGCGGCCGATGTCATCACGCAGGGCATAGATTTTCTTGTATGCCACGGGAATCAGGTCGTTCGCCACGAAAAAGGCTCCGATAGAGATTGCAACTGCCACGAAGGTGAGGGGAGTGAGTACCCTCCACAGCGATACGCCGGCCGACTTGATGGCGGTGAGTTCATAGTGCTCGCCCATTCCGCCCAGCGTCATTATCGATGCCAGGAGGGTGGCAAGGGGCAGTGTCATGGGAATCAGAGTGGCCGACCCCCATGCCATGAACTCCAGGATGACCCCCATACCCAGTCCCTTACCGACGAGTTCGTCGATATAGAGCCACAGGAACTGCATCACCAGAATGAAAAGAGTAATGGTGAATGTCAGCAGGAAGGGCCCCAGGTAGGATTTGAGTATGTATCGGTCAAGTAACTTCATCTATGCTGGTGGACGGCTAGTTGATGGCGAGTTCTATCATCTTCTGGAAAGCGTCGGTCAGGCCTGCAATATTCTTGCCGCCTGCAGTGGCCAGGAACTTCTGTCCGCCGCCGCCGCCCATGATGAAGCGTGCAGCCTCGCGGATGTCCTTGCCTGCATCCTTGCCCTTCTCGACCAGGTCTTTCGTGTACATCATCACAAGGCAGGGCTTCTCGTCGTCAGACTTGAAGGCGGCCACCATTGCGGTGTTCTCTTTTTCGTTGCATATCTCGTGTGCGATGCTCTTCGCAATATCCATCGAACCGCATTCCTTGAGGGTGATGAGGTTGACGCCGTGTACCAGTTCGGCAGAGTCTACAAGCTGCTTCTTGAGCTTGGCTGCCTGCTCCTTTGCAACGGCTTCCATTGCCTTGCGGTACTGCTCGTTCTCTTCCATCAGTTTTGCGATTGCGGCTGAGGGGTCGTTGATGTTGTTGAACAGAGCCTTCACCTTGGCGAAAGCCTCTTCCATTTCAGCGACTGTTGCTTCTGCGCCTGCTCCGGTAGTAGCCTCTATGCGGCGTACGCCTGCCGCTATTGCGCTTTCAGAGAGAATCTTGAAGTAGCCGATGTTGCCTGTTGCAGATGCGTGGCATCCACCGCAGAGCTCTATCGAGTCACCGAACTTGATCATTCTGACCTTGTCGCCGTATTTCTCGCCGAAGAGTGCCATGGCACCTTTCTGGCGTGCTGTCTCGATGTCGAGGTCGCGGAATTCCTCGAGAGGGGCGTTGGCGCGGATAAGGCCGTTCACCATGCTCTCGACCTTTGCGAGGTCTTCCTTCGAAATCTTCTCATAGTGAGAGAAGTCGAATCGGAACGAACCGTCTGACACGAACGAACCTTTCTGCTCGACATGTGTGCCGAGGATGCTGCGCAGGGCGAAGTGGAGGAGGTGTGTTGCAGAGTGGTTGTTCTGGATGGCTGTGCGGCGCTCTTTGTTTACAACGGCGCGGAATGCTGCAGCCACGTTTGCGGGAAGCTTCTCTACAAGGTGGATGGGAAGGCCGTTTTCCTTGATTGTGTCAACAACCTTGATGGTTTCACCGTCTTCTGAAACGAGGCATCCGGTATCACCTACCTCACCACCCATCTCTGCATAGAAGGGGGTCTTGTCAAGCACTACCTGGATCTGCTCTTTGTTCTTGGCTTTGACTGTGCGGTATTTCACAATCTGGCAGTCTGCCTCGGTGAAGTCATATCCCACGAATTCAGTGTGCACCTCGGGCATGAGCTCGACCCAGTCGCCGGCCTCGATGGCTGTGGCGTTGCGGGCGCGCTCTTTCTGTTTCTCAAGCTCGACGTTGAATCCGTCGAGGTCGATTGTATATCCGTTTTCACGGGCGATAAGTTCGCTGAGGTCGATGGGGAATCCGAATGTGTCATAAAGGGTGAATGCGTCGGTGCCGCTGATGACCTTTGTGCCGGCTGATTTTGCCATGATGCTGTCCATCAGGCGGATACCCTTGTCGAGAGTGCGGAGGAAAGCATCCTCCTCTTCTTTGATGACGCGGGTGATGAGTGTCTGCTGTGCCTTGAGCTCGGGATATGCATCACCCATTTCAGCTACGAGTGTGGGAACGAGCAGGCAGAGGAACGGCTCCTTGAGGTCGAGGAATGTATATCCGTATCGTACTGCACGGCGCAGGATGCGGCGGATAACATAGCCGGCCTTGTTGTTTGAAGGAAGCTGGCCGTCTGCAATAGAGAAGCTGATGGCACGGATGTGGTCTGCAATCACGCGCATTGCCACGCCCACCTCTTCGCTCTCGGTGTACTGCTTTCCGCAGAGAGCAGAGATTGCTGAAATCATTCCGGTGAAGACATCGGTGTCGTAGTTGCTCTTCTTGCCCTGCATTGCCATGCACAGACGTTCGAAGCCCATACCGGTGTCGATATGTTTTGCGGGCAGGGGCTCGAGTGCGCCGCTTGCCTTGCGGTTATACTGCATGAACACGAGGTTCCAGATCTCGATTACGAGAGGGTGGCCGGTGTTTACCATCTGCGCGCCGGGAATCTTTGCTATCTCGGCCTCGTCGCGGAGGTCGATGTGGATCTCGCTGCAGGGGCCGCACGGACCGGTGTCGCCCATCTCCCAGAAGTTGTCGTGCTTGTTACCGAGGATGATGTGGTCTTCGGGCAGATATTGCAGCCAGTATCCTTTCGCCTCTTCGTCCATCTTGAGGCCGTCGGGTTCATATCCCTCGAACACCGTTGCGTAGAGGCGGCTCTTGTCAAGCTTGTAGACTTCTGTGAGAAGTTCCCAGCCCCAACTGATGGCTTCTTTCTTGAAGTAGTCGCCGAAACTCCAGTTGCCGAGCATCTCGAACATTGTGTGGTGGTATGTGTCGTGTCCCACCTCTTCGAGGTCGTTGTGCTTGCCGCTTACGCGCAGACATTTCTGCGAGTCGGTGGCACGGTTATATTTGGGAGTGGCATTGCCAAGGAACCAGTCCTTGAACTGGTTCATGCCGGCGTTGGTAAACATCAGGGTGGGGTCGTTTTTCACAACCATGGGTGCTGAAGGCACCACTGTGTGGCCCTTCGAAGCGAAAAAGTCCAGGAAAGCCTGTCTGATCTCTTTTGAAGTCATAATGTGCGGATAAATTAACTCGCAAAAATATGAATTATCCGGCAATAATTCAAGAGAAAGTGAAACGGTAGCAACTATCTGGGTGCCAGAGTGCCGTGCAGGAACCCGACAATGATTCCGGTAACTTCCCCCAGCCTTTTTATCATCAGGTGGTTTTCTCCCTCGACGATGTGCATTTCTGAAGAGCTGTAGGTCTCATGGTATTTCTCGCTGCACCATAGAGGGACAATACCGTCCTTTGATCCGTGAATGATGCAGACGGGTCCCTGATAATCCGCCGGGACACCATAGATGTCCAGTTCCTGTGTCTGGGTGAGATAGTTCCTGCCAAGCTTGTAGTGGTGGAAGCATTTGATGTATTCCGGGGGATCTGCAGGGTCAAAAGTGTTCCCGAAGAAATGGCCGCCCCGGGTCGCTTCCCTGATGACTGCGCCGGGTGCCAGGAGAATCAAAGACTCTGGATGGACATTCTCATTCCCTGCCGTCATGCTGGCAATCACACCACCCTGGGAATGGCCGAGCAGCGAGATGCCGGTGACGAACGGCAGCGATGTGGCGTAGTTACATACAGCCAGTGCGTCGGCCAGCTCGTTTGCAATGGTCATGTCAACCATCTGCCCTTCACTTCTGCCGTGGCCGTCGAAGTCGAACCGTATCGATGCTATCCCTTCCTTTGCCAGGGCTTTTGCGATCCTTGGCATCGGAGGATAGTCCTTGCTGGAGAAAATGCCGTGCATGAGGATGACCATGTGGCAGCTGTCGGATGTTGTATTGAATCCCTCCGGCAGTGTCAGCTTCATTGATATCCCCCCTTGAGGGCCACAGACTGCATACTCCCGTGCCGGAGCAAGTGATGAAAGCAGCAGCAGGGCCGCCAATACAGCAATAACATGTTTCATATTCATTGAATACAGTTTGTAGCAAAGATATGAAAATGAAATTGCAATACCGGTTGTCTTTGATAACTTTGACAGAAAAGAGATTGGTTATGGGAAACGCTGAAGAATGTCTGATCTGTGATGTAGGAATCATGCGATTACCCATGCTGGTGTGCGTTGTGTACTGCACTTGCTGGCTGCGTGGCGGCATAGACCTGCCCGGCCTGTCTGCCCGGCGGTTGATGTGATTTGTTCGTGGTGCAGAAGTAGTTGACACATAGATAGATAACAAAAACCGCCCCCTCAAATTTCCAGGGGCGATTGTTTTTAAATATTTGATTATCAGTGAGTAATGCGCCACGGCCTCGGACCCTGCCGCCCCTTTCCGTCGCTGCGTTTGGCCGCATAAAGGAGCGACTGACAGAATGAGCCGGAGCATATCGCCCCGGCGGGCTGAAGCCCTGCTGCTCGGGCCGCAAGCATACATGCTTGCTTTGAAGCCCTCGCGACCAATGATGTTCAAATGGGAGGCACCGCCGCAGATGAGTTCCGCGCCAGCGGAGCGGTCCGAAAGCAGATGCAGGAGGATGTTTGCAAGCGCTCGAACGAAGTGAGAAGAGCGCGTCCTCCTGCACTGCTTCGGCCGCGCAGCAGAAAGCGGGACGAAAGCTGCGAGCGGGGGGATGGAGTGCGGCAGAATGACTTCGTTGCGGAATTTTGTTCTAACGGTACCCCAAAGTACTACCGCTAGAAGCAAAAACGTGAATTCACTTGGATATACACGTCAAATATGACGCAGAACCAGACCGCAGTCAGCAAGACTGCAGCAAGAATGGCGGTTATTGCTGCTGAACTATGCTGTAGGGCCGGTGTCCGTGAACTGGGAATACGATAAATAATCTATGAAAAGATTATCGTTCTGCTGGCAGCAATATGCATGGTGACTGCTGCCTTCGCCCAGGAGAAAGGTGCGCACAGTTTTGAAGTCGGAGTAGGAGCAAATACTTACCGGATACTCTCAAAGGATGCCGGGTCATTTTTCAGGTATGACAAATGGGGGGAAGACATCTACGGTGAATATCGTTATGGAATATCAGATCACTTCGACATCGGAGGACAGTTACAATATAGAAGAAGCACCGGTACTGCTCCTTTAAGGAGATTTGACTGCAGTGCAGACTCAATGAAATATCTCCAGGTCGGGCTTATGGCCGTTGCAGACTACAATATTCTCCCCTCGAAATTGATTAATCCGTTTGTCGGAGCTTGCGCAGGAGGAGGCAGGGCCTTGGAAATGACGAATAATGTCAAAGTGTCCGGCCGTAGCTGTTACGGGGTTCTGGCACCGAGGATCGGAGTTCAGATATGGCATTTCCGTCTGACATGGGAGTATGACTTCGCTTATTACACAGATGACGCATTCCTCAGACATAAAAACGCCCACAACTTGAATCTCGGCTTTACATTCTAACAGCCCGGGCCTCAGCACTTCACCTCCATTATCTCGTCCCAGGAGGTGGTGAAGCGGCGGGAGGTCATGGTGCGTGTAGAGAACTGGTCGATGGTGCCCTGCGAGGCCAGGCGCACTGTGTTGCCGCCTGCCGTCTTGTTGATCGAGTCTATGATGTCCATGAGTGCGCCGCGCTTCGTACGGTCGACAGTGTCGAGCAGCGACCCCTGCACATGCCCCGAAGGAACGATTTCCGTGACCATCACGCCAGCCTTCTTATAGCCGTATCCTTTCCGGAAAATCTTTTTGAGCGCCTCCGATGCAGCCTGTGACATCTCCAGCGTGTCGTCGGTGGCCACATCGAACAGTGTGGTGTGGATCTGATAGTTCTGCGGCTCGTCTTCCCTGAAGCGGTTGGTGAGGATGAACACGCTCATCTGAGAGGCGCAGAGATTGTCGCGGCGCAGCTTCTCCGCCACTTTTGCAGTGAAGGTTGCAACTGCTGCATCAAGTTCGTCCAGCTCACGCATCTCCTTTGCAAATGAGCGCGACACACACACTGTCTGGCGGTCGGCCTGCGTGTCCTCGAAGTTTATGCAGGGCTCGCCGTGCAGTTCCTTCCATGTGCGCAAACCGGTGACTGTGAACTTGTTGTAGACTGCTGCAGGTGTGAGGTTGTAGAAATCGAGCGCCGTGCGCACCCCCATTGCGGCCAGCTTCTTCACCGACCTGCGTCCGATGCCCCACACATCCTCTACCGGGAACCTGCCCAGCACCTTCTCCACATCAGCCTTCTTATACATCAGGCAGCCACCTTTAAGCGCCGGGTATTTCTTGCACAGC
>JAGHVP010000063.1 GCA_018064305.1 Candidatus Equibacterium intestinale
GTATGAAGACATCTACGGCGCCCTGTGCGACGACCTCAATACACCTGTGGCTCTCTCTTATATCTTCGAAACCATCGGCATTGTAAACAAGATAAAGGACAAACAGCTGAAGGCCAATGCCGCCGACTGCATAATGCTCAGAAAGATCTTCACCGATGTCATGGAGGATATTCTCGGTATCAAGGAAGAGGGTGGAGAAAACGGCGCCAGCCAGGAGATTATCGGCAAGCTGGTGGAAATGGTGCTGGAAGAGCGCAAGGCAGCCAAGGCAGCGAAAGACTGGGCTAAGAGCGACGCTATCCGCGACACACTCAAGTCAATCGGCATTGCGATAAAGGATACCAAGGACGGTTGCGAGTGGAGCATCGAATAGCCCCGGTTCATAATGAGATATATCAGCTGATATGACGGCATTCATCATAACGATTATTGCGACAATACTGATCTCGTTCATGTGCTCGGTATTGGAGGCGACCCTTTTGTCGACACCTATCTCTTACCTTCAGGCAAAGGAGGAAGAGGGGAACAAGGCTGCCGTCAGACTCAAGAAATACAAGGGTGACATCGACCGCCCGCTGGCCGCCATACTTGTGGTGAACACGATTGCCAATACAATGGGCGCCGCAGTGATCGGTGCCCAGGCTGCAAAGCTTTTCGGCAGCGCGGCCGTAGGTATTGTTTCGGCGATAATGACTGTGCTGATACTGCTTCTTTCCGAGATTATTCCCAAGACCATAGGCGCAACCTACTGGCGTTCGCTCACCGGTGTGGCTGCCGTGATAATCAAAGGTTTGATAGTCATCACTTTCCCGCTGGTGATTGTGGCCGAGTGGCTTACAAAGCTCATCAGCCGCGACGAGCCGGAGCAGACTGTAAGCCGCGAGGAGGTGTCTGCCATGGTGAACGTGGGTGAGGAAGAGGGAGTGTTCGAGCAGAGCGAGAACAAGATTATCCAGAACCTCATCAAGCTCGACAATGTTAAGGCATACGATGTGATGACACCGCGTGTTGTGGCTGCAGTGGCCCCCGAGAGCATGACTCTGCTGGAATTCTACAAAGATGCCTCGTTCTCGCACCACTCACGCATCCCCGTGTATGCCGACAGTCCCGAATACATCACAGGCTATATCCTCCGCAGTGAGGCTCTCGAGATGCTGGCAGGAGACAAGTTCAATGTAAAGCTTGCCGATATCCGCCGCAACATCTCGTTCTTCAATGAGGAAATATCCATCAGCGACATCTGGGAAGGGCTGCTCGAGCGCAAGGAACAGATGGGCCTTATCATTGATGAATACGGCTGCTTCCAGGGCATCATCACCCTCGAAGACATAATCGAGACAATCTTCGGTCTCGAGATCATCGATGAGATGGATGAGGTGAGCGATATGCAGCAGTACGCCCGTGAGAGGTGGGAGCACCGCCAGAAGAAATACAAGCGCATCACCCTTCCCGAATAGGATTATTTCAGCCAGCTTTGAGGATTCTGCTTCGTGCTGCCCTTCCAGATCTGGAAGTGGAGCTGCGATGAGTTATCTTCGCCCTGCTCGAGGGTGCCTATGGTGTCGCCGGCTGCAATCTTCTGTCCGGCCTTCACTGAAGTATTGTCAAGCTTGCAGTAGAATGTGAAATACTCGCCATGCTGCACCAGCACGCATTTGTTGTAGCCCGGCATTATCAGAATCTGCTTCACCACGCCGTCAAACACACATCTGACCTTGCTCTTGCTGGTTGTGGTGATGGTGATTCCGTTGCTTGCCGGCAGCTTGATGTTCTTGTACACCGGATGTGTCTGCTCGCCGAAAGTCTCGGTTACGACGCCTACCACAGGCCATGGCAGCCTGCCCTTGTTCTGTTCGAACTTGCCTGATACTGTGTAGTCTATCTGCTCTTTTGCCGTCACCTGTTTTTTGAGGATACGCTCAATCTCTTTGTTGAGTTGCTCAACCTGCTTGCGTTTCTGCGCTATCGCAGCGGTGTATTTCTTCTTGTCCTTTGCCAGTGCATCAACCATCGACTGCGACTTCTTCTCTTCGCTGAGCATCGAGTTATAGTCTTTCTCGCGTTCCTGCTTCAGTGATTTCGACTCTTCGGCAAGTTTTGCAAGCTCTGCCTTCTCCTCCTCCAACCGTGCCTGGCTCTCTTTTATCTCCTGTGCCTGGAGGTTCATGGCGCTGGAAAGATTCTTCAGGTATGCAAACCTGCGGTATCCCTGGCCGATATTCTCGCTTGACAGCAGGTACATGAACCACACTTTGTTGTCGCGGTTCTTGTAGGTGTTGTAAACCAGCTGGGAATAATACTTGGAGAGGGTGTCGACCCGTTCCTGGAGCTCTGCAATCTCCTGGTTCTTGGCGCTTATCTGGCGGTCGTATTCCTTTATCGACTCATCGGCCTCGGCCACCAGCTTCCTGCGGTTCGCAACCTTCTTCCTTACAAGCAGAAGGCTGTTCATGCTGGCCTTGTGCTGCGATGTGGTGCTCTTGAGCTGGTTGTCTATGTATTCTATCTCTTCCTTGAGTTTGGCAAGATTCTCTTTCTGACGCGACACATCCTGGGCTTCTGCTGCCGTTGTGGCAAGCAGCATGGCCGCAAGAAGAAGTATGTGTCTCGGTTTCATGAGTCTTATTCGCCCAGCCTCTCGGCCTGTTTTCTGTAGACAGATGCAAGGTCTTTTTCTCCAAGTGCCTCAAGCACAGTGGCATAGTGGCGCAGCATCACTCCGCTCTCCTTGCCTCCGTAGAGCATTGCATGCTTGAAATGTGCCTTGGCCTCGAGGTCCTGCCCTACAAGGTGCAGGATCCATGCGTAGGTGTCGAGATATGTGGAATTGTCGGGCTCCTGCTCTATGGTGATGCGGCTCATCTGCAGGGCGCGTTTGAGCGTCTTGTCGGCCTTCTTCACTGGTGCGGGATACCCTTCGCTGAGGTAGTATGCATAGTTGTTGAGCACCACTGCATAGCTGCTGTTTATCTTGAGCGCCTGGTCGTAGTGTTTGAACGCTGTCTTGCGGTCGCCTTTCAGATGGTAGAGGTCGCCGAGCGATGCGTGGAAATGGAGTGCGTATATGCTGTCTTTCGGAGCCAGCGCAAGCCCTGCGGTGTAGTCGGCGGCGGCATTGTCGAGAAGTCCCAGCTGCCAGTAGCATATACCCCTGAGCTCCAGGAAGCTGAGGTCGTTGGGAAATCTCTGCAGGCACACGGTTGCAGTGTTTGCGGCAGCCTCGTAATCTTCGCTGTAATACTGCATCATGGCGTGGTTCATGTTCAGCTGCCAGCTCTGCGGATAGTTGTCGGCATTAGACTTCGCAAGGGCTATGGCATCGTCAACCTGACCTCTCTGCCACATATAAGTGCTTGTGATATTGCATATTGTAGAGTCTGCAGGGCTGCTTGCAAACAATGCGGACATCATTGTATCAACCTGTGGTGTGAATGCCTGCACGAACTGCGGAATCTGCAGCACCTCCTGCATATAGTCGCTCTTTGCGCGTGGCAGCACCATAGGGTCGTTCAGGAACGGATAGATATTTTCGAAATAGAGGTCGTACTGCCCGCGGTTGCGGTAGATATGGGCAATTCCGTAATGTGCCTGGGTGTTGTCCGGGTTGGTTTCAAGAGCGGCTTCATAATACTGCAGTGCCTCGTCGGGTCTGAAATTGCGGTCGGCAATCTGCCCCAGCACGCAGGCCGCCTCACTCGACTTGGATTCGTTGTAATAGTCAAGCAGATAATTGTAGGCATCGTCGCTCCTGCCCTGTGTGGCAATTATCTCGAAGCGCGTCATGGCAGAGACGTCATTTCTTCCCACCAGGTTCTCCACTTTGTCAAGGGCGGCAAGAGCCTTTTCATAATTGCCGGACTGCATATATATTGCGATAAGGTCCGACAGCAGTATGCTTTTCTTGGGATGCTTTGCAAAAAGATTTTCCAAAATCTCTGCGGCTTCCTGATAATTTGCAGATTCTATCAGCTTGTGTGCAAGCTGGTAGTTGTACCAGAAGTTTTCCGGGTCTTTCTCAACCGCCTTGCGCAGCATCTCCTCAGAAGCTGCGGGGTCGCGCAGGAGGGTGGACATATAGTAGTAGGCCGCGTCGTTTTCGGGATCTTCTGCAATAACCTTCCTCAACTGGTTGAAAGCACCTTTTACATCATCCGAAAAGTAAAGGTGCAGCGCCTCCAGGTAAGTGTCGGTCTGTGCTGAAGCGCTTGTGGCAGAACCCCAGAATGCAAGCGCTGCAATCAATGCAAATGCAATACGTTTTTTCATATCAGACAAAAATAAGCAATATCTTCGAACAAAAATCAATCCAATATGATTTTTAGAAATCCGGTTTGTTTTATGAAATCGGAAAAAGATGGCAGACGGCTGGATCTGCGTGTATAAAAGGTTAATTATCAGTGATATATTTGCAAAAACAAATATAACTGAATATGCTTTGCAAAACATTCTGCGCCACCTGCCTCGGGCTGAAGGTGGTGACTATCACGGTAGAGACCGACATGTCGGCAGGGGTGGGGCTTTACATTGTAGGGCTGCCCGACAGCGCTGTGAAAGAGAGCCTTATGCGGGTGGTCACCGCCCTCAGAAGCTATGGCTACATCATCCCAGGCAAGAAGGTGGTGATAAA
>JAGHVP010000050.1 GCA_018064305.1 Candidatus Equibacterium intestinale
TTCACTTTGGCAGCTATGGCAAGGACATCTGCAGCAAGGGCCTCGCTGGCCTCTTTGCAGGGAGCCTCGGCATAAACGCGGATAATGGGTTCGGTGTTGGACTTGCGCAGGATCACCCACTTGCGTTCAGCCTCGAAATCAACCCTAACACCGTCGATTGTGGTGATCTTTTCGCTTGCGTATGCCTTTTTAACGGCGTCCATGACCTTGTCGGCCACCGATGCCTCGGGCAGGTCTATCTTGTTCTTTGAGATATAATAATCGGGATATGTGGCGCGGAGGGCAGAAGCACTCAGCCCCTTATGTGCCATGTGGCTTAGGAAAAGTGCCACACCCATCAGTGCGTCACGGCCGTAGTGGAGTTCGGGGAATATGACACCGCCGTTGCCCTCACCGCCTATCACGGCACCAACCTCGTGCATCTTCGTGGTGACATTCACCTCTCCCACAGCCGCCACGAAATACTGGCATCCATGAGCCTCGGTGACATCCCTGAGTGCACGTGAAGACGAGATATTGGATGATGTGGGGCCTTTGACATTGTCAAGCACATAGTCGGCGACAGATACCAGAGTGTACTCTTCTCCGTATGCCTCACCGTTTTCGCAGATGAACGCCAGACGGTCTACATCGGGGTCAACAGAGATACCAAGCTGCGCCTTGTTTGCAACAACTGCCTCGCTCAAGCCCACAAGGTTTGCAGGCAGGGGCTCGGGATTGTGTGCGAAACGGCCTGTGGGCTCACCGTTGATGGTGATGCACTCCACACCAAGCTGCTCGAGGAGCTGGGGCATTACCACACCGCCCACTGAATTGACGGGGTCGAGGACCACCTTGAAATGCGCATCTGCAATTGCTTTGAGATCCACAAGGCGGTTGTTCTTTACCGCATCAATATGCTTCTGTGCATAGTCTTTATATGTGATACTTCCCAGGTTGTCGACTTCAGCGAAATAGAACTCTTCGGCTGCAGCGATTCTCAAGACCTCCTTGCCTTCTGCATCGGTAAGGAACTCGCCGTGGTTGTTCAGAAGCTTGAGGGCATTCCATTGTTTGGGGTTGTGGGATGCTGTGATTATGATACCTCCGTCTGCATTCTCGAACACAACTGCCATTTCCGTGGTGGGAGTTGTGGCCATTCCGATATTCACCACTTCCACTCCGCATGCCACCAGTGTGTTGCACACGATGCCTTCCACCATGGGGCCCGAGATGCGTGCGTCACGTCCTACAACCACTTTCCTGCGGCCTTTGGCGTATGCTGATGTGAATTTTACTATGTCAAGCGGAGTGAGCGCGTCGCCGCACTGCCCGCCGATTGTTCCTCTGATTCCTGAAATTGATTTTACTAATGACATTTTTTAATGGTTTAAGCTGCAAAAGTAGCGAAAATTTATCAAAGATGTGCCGCAAGGATTCTTACTGCATCGGCTACAAGATCAACGCAGGGGCGCTTGCGGTAGTATTCTTCGGTGCGCGGTGCCGGTTCTGGAGAGACCGGGCCGGTACATTCGCCGGCCAGAAGTTCGCGGCAGATGATAGAGCCGTTGCTCTGCCTGTACTCATCCGCCACCTGCTGCACCAGGGCATAGCATGCTTTTTTGTCGCCCTGCGCGGCAGGATTGGTGAAGGGTCTGAGATATCCCGCCACAAATGCCATTCCGCACACACATCCACACACCTCGCGCATCCGCCCTATTCCTCCGCCGAACCCGGCAGAAGCCTTCAGTGCGTCTTCCTCTGCCAGCCCTGTCACATCAGAAAATGCCAGGACCACCGACTGCGCGCAGTTGAATCCCTTGTGAAAATATTCCTGCGCCAGCGCGCATCTTTCCTGAACCTCCATGATTTCAAATATTGATTAACGCACAAATTTAATACATTTGCGCCGCAAAAATAAATTGAAATGGGCAAACTGCTGGAATTCATAAAGAACTGGATGCTGCCGCTGGCAATGGCTGCAGGTGTAGCGGTGTATCTCTGCTATGCCCACATCCCGGCACTTGCGCCCATCAAGGCCGCTTCAGACCATATTGCAAAAAGTGCCATGCCGGTGCTGATTTTCCTGCAGCTGCTGCTCAGCTTCTCGAAGGTGGCGCCACGCGACCTGCGCTTCACCAGGTGGCACCTGAAGGCGCTGTTATTCCAGACTGTAAGCTGCCTTGTGATAACCGGTATAACACTTTTGTTATGCAGCAGCTGCCTGTCTGTGAAAGTGATTCTGGAAGGCATCATGGTGTGTCTTGTATGCCCCACCGCCACCGCTGCTGTGGTCATCACCAACAAGATGAAGGGCAATGCGGCGAACATCACCCTCTACACCCTGATCTCCAATTTCGCTGCGGCCATTCTGTGCCCGCTTCTGTTCCCGCTGCTTGAGCCGCATGCAGGCTTCGGCTTTGTGGCTGCCTTCCTGCGTATTTTGAAAAAGGTCTTCCCTCTTCTGATATGCCCGTTCCTGCTGGCCACCGCATTCCGCATCTGGCTGCCGGAAGTGCAACGGTGGCTTGAAAGGAATTCCGGAGCCGCGTTTTATCTATGGGCTTTCGCACTGATGCTGGTAACGGGACAGACGGCGCGCAGCCTTGTGAACAGCCCGGAAAGCATTACGGTGAAGATAATTGTGGCTGTATGCTCGCTTGCCGTGTGTCTTATTAATTTCTTTGTCGGCAAGAAGATGGGCGGAAAGGAGCACGACCGCATTACGGCCGGACAGGGGCTTGGGCAGAAAAACACTGTGCTTGCCATCTGGGTGGCGCTCACCTATCTCAACCCGCTGTGTGCACTGGCGCCCGGTGCATACGTCATCTGGCAGAACATCTTCAATTCGATCCAGCTGCACCGCGTCCGCCACGGCAAGAGTATCTAGCCGACTACGGTGGCACAGAATTCACAGCCTCTATTATTGTCCTGCCGGGGACTGTTTCCGTGGCTGGATGCCGGGGACTGTTCACGGAAACTCGGCAAAACGTGAACGGTCTCCCAGCTTCGGGCTGTTTCTGGGGCTGGATGCCGGGGACTGTTCACGGAAACGCGGCAAAGCGTGAACGGTCCCCCCGCGAAAGCGGAGTTTGGGCCCCGGAACGGCGCCACCTCGAACGGAAAGCCGGGAAAACGTTCGCGGCCCCCCGCTTCGAAAATGAAGGGAGGAGCAGCGCCTATGCCGCGCTGGCAGCTGTGCAGCGGAGCACTTCCGCTTCGCTCCATCCCCCCGCTCGCAGCTTTCGTCCCGCTAACGCGGAACTCATCTGCGGCGGTGCCTCCCGTTTAAACTTCACGGGGCGCGAGGGCGTTCAAGCAAGCATTTTTATGCTTGCGGCCCGAGCAGCAGGGCTTTAGCCCGCCGGGCGATGTGCTCCGGCAGCACACTGCCAGACGCGCTTTTCAGGGCGCGGCCGTAACCACAAAATCTAACTCCTGCCGAGAAAAAGCCAGATTCTCGGCCTTATGAAATCGCACGGCCGAAATAACGCAATATTCTCGGCCGAACGCATCATTCTGTATTTTCCTGATTTAGGTTGACTCGGGTTTATAGATTATTACTGGTATAAGTTGACTATTCGTCTTTATCCCTGAGATGGGTTTACCATCCGAGTCTT
>JAGHVP010000073.1 GCA_018064305.1 Candidatus Equibacterium intestinale
GGTCAACGGTCATAGCTTTCACAGGGATTCCAGCGGTCAGTTTACCCCAGTCACCGGCTATTCTGTAGAAAGCGGCACCGTCCATCAGGGCGTGTGCTCCCTGGAGGACAACCGCCGCACCGTCGTCAAGTATTATCCTGTATGCCTCAAGCGCCCTTGACTTTCCGGCCTTGAACCGGTTTGTATTGAATTCCGGAACAAGAGTGTACATATCTTCAGCCACAGAGTGCCCCCTGCGGTCAAGCTCCTTCAATCCGATTGTATCTTCCCGGCCGTTCCAGACCATGGACTTAAGTTTCTCATCATATCTTCCAAGCAGCTGCGGATAAGGCTGCAGAACGGCATCCAGCGATGCCTGCAATGCCGGTGCTTCCGGCAGTTCCCTGTATATCCAAGCGCCCTTGATTGTCATCCCCAGGCTGAACAGGTCAAATGATTTAAGTTTCCAAGTTCCCATGTTAATTATTGATTGCTTTACGGAAGAGACTTTTTACCAGCAGTTTGTGAAACACCCATATTCCAACGAAGTATATTCTGCCGAGGAAATTGTTGAATTTTACCACAGTAGTGACAGAGGCTTCCTGCCAGCCGTCTTCGGGCAGGGAGCAATAGATGCCTACCCAGAAACACAGATGCCTGTCATTCTTGCAGATGATGATTTCTTCTTCATCAGTTTCTGTGACAAGGTTCCTGAATCCGCCGCTCCTCTGAAGACCGAACGGCTTGACAATGATATCACGCAATTTGAAAAGCCATGCCACAGGTTTGGGGAAGCTGCAGAACATCTTCTCAAAGATATAGTCTGCACTCAAAGCCTCGGCTGCCCTGAGACTTTTGGATACAGAGTCGCAGTAATCCGACGGTATATATCTGTCTATCAATCTCATTCCGGGTTTCGCACTGATTTGTATTTTGCAAATATAAGAATAATATCTATATTTGCAACAGGTGTTCTAAAACAAATGTTCTAATATGCCAAGATCAGCATTCTTTTCAAAAGAGGCAATTGCAGAGGCCGGACTTGAAATTATCCGCAGGCATGGTGTTGAAGCCCTGACTGCACGTGCTCTGAGCAAACAGCTCGGGTGCTCGCTCAGTCCGATTTTCACAGTGTTCGATAATATGGAGGAAATCCAGATTGCCGTGAGACAGGCTGCGGCCGCCTTGTTTTCAGAATATGTGAAAGATGTTCAGGACTATCAGCCTGCATTCAAGGAATATGGTATGCGGCTCATCCGCTTCGCCAGGGAGGAGCAGAATATTTTCCGACTGTTCCTTGAACGGGGGAACAGTCTTATCTGCAACGCACCAGCCGCAGCAATGAACTGCCTCGACGGAATAAAGGAATCTTCTCAGCTGACAGACGATCAGGTTCTGATACTGTACAGGCAGCTATGGGCCTTCACATGCGGTATTGCAATCCTCGCCACCCAGTCACCCGAAGAATACCAGGAGGAATTGATAAGCAGCATGATTTCCACACAGTTCATCAGCACACTGTCATTCCTGGAATCAGGCAAGGAAGTGAAGAACGTAACACCACAGCTAAAACAGCCTGCATATAAAAGAGAGGTCAAATAGGGTCAGCCTCTCTATTATTTGATGCGCGGCAGTGACGCGAATGGAGAGCGGCCGGACGCATGCGGCAGGACTAGCAGTCAAAATCACGGGAAAACGTTGATAGTCCTTAGGTATTCGCCTGAAAACAGCCATTTTTGCGGGGACTAACAACAAAAACGGGCTCTTTTGATAGCTAGTCCACCGGCTGACTGCCTGTTTCCGGGGCATAACAGCCTTGT
The DNA here is from genome assembly GCA_018064305.1 of Candidatus Equibacterium intestinale. Taxonomy (GTDB): domain Bacteria; phylum Bacteroidota; class Bacteroidia; order Bacteroidales; family UBA932; genus Equibacterium; species Equibacterium intestinale. Next base: position 1,800 of record JAGHVP010000073.1, read on the forward strand.
CCGGCCAGCTCCTGCATGTCCTGCTCTGTACTCTCCAGCCTGGTTCGTCTCTAGTGCCAGAAATATGGTGAAATCTGCGACTCGTGACAGGATATCGTGCATTTTGGACATCCTACGTGTCACGACTTACGAATATGAGGGAAAATCTTCGATTCGTGACATTCATCGTTATACACCTTACGATAAGAGACGAACCTATCTGAATAAATAGTTTGAGCAAAGTCCCTCGTGCAAAAGCACAATGCGCATCTCAGCACAATTCAGATAAAAAAGAAGGCGGCCTCAAGTCCAAAGGGCTTGAGGCCACCTTCTCTGATGTATGTCCAATAACACTATCTGAGATCGGTCACAATCACGTCATCGCCTAGAGCATCTTCGTTGCACTTGAAATACGATGCAGCGAACTTCTTGTCAAGGTGCTTGAGCGAAGTGATATAGACCTGGAACTTGATGTCATCTGCGGTATAGGTGGCAGTAATGTTTCCCTGCTGGTCTTTTCTGACATTGGCAGCCTTCATGAACGGCAGAGTCTCATTGCCGCTGATCACCAGCTCGTCGATATCTTTCGAAAGCACCCACATCGATGCGCCGTCGCACCAGATATCCGTGCTTTCACTTTCAATCTTATAAGAATCACCCTGCATCCATGCATTGCCTGATTCCGATACCACCTGGCGTCCCTGTGCATCCATACCCTTGAGAGTGAACTTTGCAGAAACCGGCCCCTCAGAAGAGATTTCAGACCAGAGAGTCACCCCGTCCTGCTGGGCGGAAGCCGCAACAGCAAGAACCATAAAAGCCAAAGTAAGAACAATCTTTTTCATAACTGCTTGAATTTAGGTTACGCGGGTCGGGATAAATCAAATTGCATACCAAAAGTCTACTGATGGTCGAGCGACATTATGATACGGTCCAGAGTGTCGAAGTCAGTGACAAGCACATCGCGCGACTTGCTGCCGTTCGAGGGTCCCACGATACCTGCCGCCTCGAGCTGGTCGATAAGCCTGCCGGCACGGTTGTAGCCCAGATTGAGCTTGCGCTGCAGCAGCGAAGTAGAGCCCTGCTGAGTCTGCACCACAATCTTGGCAGCCTCTTCGAACAGTCCGTCACGCTTGGTGAGGTTGACAGAAGAAGCAGCTCCTTCCTCTCCCTCCTCGACATACTCGGGAAGATAGAATGCATGGTCGTAGCCTCTCTGCTGCCCGATAAACTCGGTGATACGGTCTATCTCGGCCGTATCGATGAGGGCGCACTGTACACGGACCATCTCCTCGCCAGGATAAATCACAAGCATGTCACCGCGGCCGATAAGGCGCTGCGCACCGCTGGTATCGATGATGGTCTTGCTGTCGACAGCAGAGTTGACCTTGAATGCGATACGCGAGTTGATGTTGGCCTTGATGGTACCGGTGATGACATCGGTGGTAGGACGCTGGGTGGCGATGACAAGGTGGATGCCCACTGCACGCGCCTTCTGTGCAAGACGGGCGATAGGCTCCTCTATCTCGCGGCCCGCCGTCATGAGCAGGTCGGCGAACTCATCTATCACAACCACGATATACGGCAGGAACTTATGCCCCTTGAGCGGGTTGAGCCTGCGGTTAAGGAATTTTTCGTTGTATTCGGTAATCTTGCGGGTACCTGCCTTGCGGAGCAGCTCGTAACGCTCCTCCATCTCTATGCAGAGCGACTTGAGGGTGTGTACCACCTTGGTTGTATCTGTAATCACAGCCTCCTCTGCATCGGGCAGCTCGGCAAGATAGTGCTTTTCAAGCTTGCGGTAGAAGTCAAGTTCCACCTTCTTCGGATCCACCATCACAAACTTCATCTCTGCAGGATGCTTTGCAAACAGCAGCGAAGTGATGATACAGTTGAGACCTACAGACTTACCCTGACC
>JAGHVP010000095.1 GCA_018064305.1 Candidatus Equibacterium intestinale
GGAAGGAGCCTGTTCGTGATGCTGTCCATGATTGTGGGATAATCGCTCCCTTTGAGGTCGGTGCGGCCTATTGTTCCGCACATCAGAGTATCTCCGGTAAAGACAATCTTCGCATCCTGGCAGTAGAGTGAGACACCGCCACGGGTATGGCCTGGTGTGGCAATCGGCCTGATAGATGTGTTGCCGAAGCACACAGGCGCACCGTCGGCAAGGTCGACCGCATAAGGCACCTGCTTGAACTTGAACTGATAGCGGTCGCCGTCGAAGGCAGATGTGCAGTAGACATACTCATCCACACTGCTGAGGGCGAAAGGCACGTCAAAAGCATTCTGAAGGAATCCCGCCCCGCAGACGTGGTCGTAGTGGCCGTGAGTAGAAACCAATGCCAAAGGTCTGATACCTTTGGCATTGATGAATTCCACCAGAGAATCTGTCTCTTTCTGGTAGTTGTTTCCGGGATCCACTACAATCCCTTCAAGAGTTTCGTCCCACACTACGTATGTGTTCTCTTTGAAGGGATTGAAGATGAATCTGGCTACATTCAGCATAGCTTGTCTGAATTAGCGAGTAAGTATTCCTCTGCCTCGACACTCCAGAGACCGTTGTGCGCCGCACAGATCTCTGCGAGCTTGGCATATACAGGATTGGTCTTCCCTTTCTCTGCGAATTCGGCGATGGGTGTGAGAGGCATCTCTACATGTGTATAGATGAGCTTCTTTCCACCGGGGATTGAAGGCAGGTTGAGGGTGGTTTCAATTACAGCATTGAGACCGCCCACGTGAGTGACAAGACCTGCAGGGTCCATACCCTTGCCCATAAGATGCAGAGCCTCTTTCATATCATCTGTGTTTCCGCCGCTTGTACCCACAACGTGTGTGAAAGCATAGTGGACGTTATAGAAGTTGAAAGGAGCCTTGAAATCTGAACGGCCGGGACCAGAGAAGAAGTTGAGGCAGCCGTCGAACGCAAGGATCGAATCGGCCTGCTCTACTACTGCAGCAACAGGAGCCATCACAACAACCTCGTCGTAGCCGTCGCCGCCAGAAATCTCGCGGAGCGTCTCGACTGGGTTCTCTACTGCACCGGTGTTGACATATCTGAGGTCGATTCCGCGGCTTGCAGCAAACTCTTTTGTATAGAGGGAAGCTGCACGGTCGAGACGGGTCTGGTCGATATCAGTTACAACGAACAGTGAGGGATGACGGTCTTCACGGTTCAGCACATAGTTGATGCATGCAAGTCCCATGGGGCCGACACCTGCAAGAAGGGCCATCTTACCGTTTTCCTTGATCTCCATCTGGTGGACATAAGAACCGGGAGTCGTGTGGTAGCAGGCATGCATTGCACCGACCACGCAGCTCAGAGGCTCGCTGAGTGAAGCGGGATAGAAACCTTCACCTTTGTAGGGAAGAAGGCAACCCATTTCCATAACCTCTTTGGGAACGACAACATAAGTCGAGTCACCGCCGATATTATGATAAGAATAACCGGGAGCTGAAAGGATGCCTACAGGGCCTCCTTCATAGTTCATTGCAGGCTGGATGGAGAATTTGTCACCCGGCTTGAACTGGCTCTGCCATTTTGCACCTACCTCTACTATCTCACCGGCAAACTCATGGCCGATGATGACGGGGTTAACTGCGCAGTTGTCGGGAACACGTTTGTGCTCGGGTCCCTGGTGAGCAGCTTTGTATGATGACATGCAGATGCTGTCGCACACCACCTTGGCAAGAATTTCATCATCCTTTATCTGGGGAAGTTCGAATTCCTCGAGACGGAGGTCGTCTTTGCCGTATAATCTGACTGCTTTAGTTTTCATATTGTTTGATATTATTCAAGATTACTATTTAAGCATTACCTGACCGCCGGTGATAGGCAGGGCCTGTCCGGTCTCACCTGTCTGCTCTACAAGGTAGAGAACTCCCTTTGTAACATCCTTGGGAGTGCAGCCCTTGTGCATGGGTACCTTTGAAAGATAATACTCGCGTACGTCTTCCACAGTCTTGGCACCGGGCACCTTGCCTGCATTGAGATACTGTACATATAGACCTTTCACAGGGTCGCTCCACAGCGGACCGTCAAGGAAGTTGCCGGGGCATATTCCGTTGACCTTGATGCGGTAGGGAGCAAGTTCGAGTGCGAAAGACTGGACAAGGCCGAGACCGCCGAACTTGCTGCCTGCGTATGCAAAGTTTGCCTTGCTGCCTTCCAGACCGCTCTTTGAGTTGATCTGGATGATGTCACCGTAATACTCGGGGTCGTATTTTGTCTGAGCCTTCATCACGGGAGCAACAACCTTTGCGCAATAGAAGAATCCGTTGTAGTTGATCTTTGTCACAAACTCGAACTTCTGGGGAACCATCTGGGTGAGGTCACCGGCGATTGCGATACCGGCATTACTTACAAATGCATCGATGCAACCGAAGTTCACAACAGTGTCCTTTACAAGGGCGGCGAGGCAGCCGATGTCTGTCACGTCTGTCTTGAAGAATGTAACACGGTTGTTTTTGCAGATGGAATTCAGGTTGTCAACCGTTGCATTGCCGGTAACTTCGTTAAGGTCGGCAACAACCACGTTGGCACCTTCCTCAACAAGGCAGCGTGCAATACCTTCGCCGAATCCCTGTGCTGCACCGGTCACGATGAACACTTTGTTTTCTGCGCGGCCCTTGTTGCCGGCTGCGCATACCTTGCGGCGGTAGTTCTCCACCTCCCAGTTGTCGATGAAGTCTATCTGTTTCTGAGTCATGGGATGCTCACCACCGAACGCCTGTGCGTACCACGCAACCTTCAGGCAGTCTGTGAAGACCTCTGCAATGATGCCGGCACCTTTGGCGCTGTCACCCACGCAGAGAAGACCGATATTCTTGATAGCGATAACTTTGGGAGTATAGCCCTTTTCAGCTACGTATTTTTCAATTGCAGCTTCGGCTTTCTTCAGAACATCCTCTTTATCAGCACCTGCAACATAAATGTAAGATGACTTGCAGTATACAATCCCATCGGGAGTGAAAGGAGCCGAGATGGCCTTGAATGCCGCCTTGCTCTCGATGAAGCTGTCTACAAGAGCATTCTTCACCACGCGGATGACCTTCAGGCCGCGGCCTTCCCTGCTAAGCATCGAGCGGATTGCAGGCACAACCTCAGTTGCGCAGTCACACACTGCCGTGGGGGTAAGGTCAGCCTCTTCGGTGCGGGCGCCTATCTTTGCAAGCATATCGGCATATATGGCATCGATTTCCTCAACCGTGTCGGCACCTACGAAAACACCGTGGTTCTGGAGCATGATTACCTTAGGCTCGTACCCTTTCGCCTTCTTGAACTTGCAGATTTCATCATATACTTTCTTGAAAAGCACATAACCGGGATCGGTGTAGGCAATGAAGAGAGCATCTTCACCGAAAAGTGAGGCACACTCTGCCTTTGCATTCTTCGAGCACATCACACCGTTTACAAGTGTGGGATGGAGATGAACCACATATTTTGCGCTCATCGCATTGTGCAGGGAAGTCTCTACAGAGGGACGGCGGTCGCGGGTGATGCAGGCAGCTGCCAGATCATCCTTCACCTGAGCCTCGCGCTCTGCAGCATCGGCACTGTATTTCTTCTCCCCCATAGGGTTGAGCTTGCTGCGGTCAAGCACAGCAAAGCCGTCTTCGGTTATGGTGGCAAGGGCATGCCCGCTTGCCTTCACCCAGAGTTTTTCAGAATCTTTATAAGAGGTGTTGCCGCCGCCTGCAATAACAAAACGGCTGTCGCTGCCGTAACGGCGCGAAACCTCTATCAGTTTGTCAATTTCTTTCATTATAGGATAACCTCTTTGATAAGTATGTCACCCAGAGCCACATATTCATCGCGCTTCGCGAGGTCGGGATTGCCCTCTGCGTCGAGGTAGCCCGGCTTGCCCTGTGATTTAAGATACTGATGCGCAGCAGTGATGCATGCACCTTTGTAATTGAGTTCCTTAAGCAGAGGAGTAAGGTCCACCCCACCGCGTGCGGCAAGCTTGACCGGCTCCATAGCAGGAGTGTTGTGCTCACTTCCGAAAGTGACCACAAAGCCTTCGTTCCAGAGATATCCGGCATATTTTTCAAGAACCTCAACGCTGTTGCGTGTAGTGATGAATTCAACACTGTAGAAGCCTCTCTCTTTCAAAGTCTTTGCTGCTTTGGGCAGATCACCTTCAAAATCGGTGAAACCACCTTTCGCATCATCGGCCAGGAAAGGATATGTGGGAATGCCACCTGCTGCAAGGATGATGCTGCGGACAGTCTGCATAGGCAGGAATGCCTTCGGGTCCTCTGCCACAAAGGCGGCACCGCCGGCTTTGAGAAGATTACCGCGGATTTCATTCTCAACCTTGGCGTCGCATGTCACATCGCTCTTGAGCTCCTTACCGCCGAACAGCTTAGTATAGAAAGCTTTCTGAGCTTCTGCATCGGGATACAGACGGCACACTTCCATACGGATTGCCTTGGCAAGATGGCGCTCGCGCACTGAACCTTTTGTAAGGTTGGTCTTGATTGTCTCGAAATCGAATGATGCATCAACCCCGAGAGACTTGAAGAGGTCAGCCACCTTTGCACACATTGCCGCAACCTGGAGGTTGCTTTCATTGCGTACAGAAGCAAGCTGCTCTGCAGGAGTGCCTGAAAGGATTACGGGGAATGCCATGCCCTTGCCGCTCAGATATGTACGTCCGGGGTTGTTGGGGTCATTCACGCGTACGCCTGCAGCCTGGTCTTCGCTGTTGAGAGAGATGAACTCGATGTTGAAGAGAGGATAGAGCTTGCGTGCACGGGTCTCTTTGTTCCACTCCTCATATCCGTCCATAGAATAGAAGTCATTGATACCAATGACTTTGACGCCCTGCTCAGCGGCCATGTCGGCAGCCTGGGGAATGCCTGTGAAGGCACTGAACGAATATGGAGTATGGAGATGGGCATTTACATCCACCATCTCCATACCACAATTCTTTTTATTTCTGCAACAAGCCATTAGATACCAGCTTTAGCGCGGCGTACAAGTTCCGCGTTGGTGAGGTTTGCTGTAGGAGTATAACCTGCTATAGGAGCGATCTTCTCGTGATATGCATCGAGGAACCACTCGGGCTGAGGGAAGAATGCCTCTTCGAGCTCGTGGCAGGGGGTGATCCAGTTGCGGCTGCCGAGAACAACGGGAGCTGCATCGAGATAATCGAAGCACATGCTTGCGATGTTTGCTGCAAGGTCGTTCAGGAAGCTTCCGCGGGCGGTTGCGTCACCTGCAACGATGATCTTGCCGGTCTTCTTGACAGACTCGATAACCTTGTCGTAGTTGAAAGGAACGAGGCTTCGTGCGTCGATGATCTCTGCTGAGATACCTTTTTCTGCGAACAGGTCAGCTGCCTTGGTGGCACGGTAGAGAGTTGCACCGATAGAGAGGATTGTAACATCCTTACCTTCGCGCTTGATGTCGGGCTCACCGATGGGGATTTCGTAATACTCTTTGGGAACACCGCCTTTGTGGAACTCCTCGCCCTTGCCGTAGATACGCTGGCTCTCGAAGAAGATGACAGGGTCAGTGCCCTGGAGGGCTGCATTCATAAGACCTTTGGCATCATAAGGAGTTGCAGGGAAGACAACTTTCAGACCCGGGATATGGGTGCAGAGAGATGTCCAGTCCTGGCTGTGCTGAGCACCGTATTTGCTGCCGACTGATACGCGTACAACAACAGGCATCTTGAGGATGTTTCCTGACATTGCCTGCCACTTGGGAAGCTGGTTGAACACCTCGTCACCGCAGCAGCCGAGGAAGTCGCAGTACATGATCTCGGGAATTACACGGCCACCGCACATTGCATAACCGATTGCAGTGCCGATGATGGCTGCCTCACTGATAGGTGAGTTGAACAGACGGTGGTAAGGGAGAGCCTCTGTAAGACCGCGGTATACAGCGAATGCACCGCCCCAGTCACGGTTCTCCTCACCGTATGCGATGAGGGATGCATCTTTATAGAAACGGTCAACGACTGCCTCGAACAAAGCGTCTTTGATACCGAATGTCTTGATAGCGCTGAAAGGTTTGCCGTTTTCGTCAAATGCGAAACGCTCCTTGGTAGCGAGCTGTTTTACTCTGGGGTTCTCTTCCATAGGATGGTTGACCTCAGGTTTTGCATCGCTCATAGAGTCGACGCTCTGGTTTGAGAACATCATCTCGCCCAGGAGCTCACTCTCCTTGACAAGGTCCATACGGGGAGAAACCTCCAGGTCGATGGCAAGCTTGTACATTTCGAAGATAATGCTCTGCTGTTTTGCGCAGATCTCTTCGAGTTCCTTCTTAGTAGCAACTTTAGCCTCGACGAGCTTGTCTCCGAAGCACTTGATGCAGTCGATCTCTTTCCATGCCTCCATCTCTTCAGGAGTACGGTAAGTAGATGCATCTGAAGGTGAGTGACCTGCATAGCGGTAAGTAACGATATCGAGCAATGCGGGACCTTTCTTCTCTGCGAGGAGGGCGAGTTTGCGGCGGAAGCCGTCGATAACTGCGAGAGGGTTGTAACCGTCTACGCGCTCAGCGTGCATTGAATCGGGGTTGAAGCCGGCACCGATGCGTGCTGCGAAGTTGTAGCCTTCAGTCTCGCCTCTTGTCTGGCCGCCCATTGCATACTGGTTGTCCATGATGCTGAAGAGAACAGGCAGACCGCCTTTCATATCACCTTCCCAGAGCTGTGTGAACTGGTCCATAGATGCGAAGGTCATACCTTCCATGACGGGACCGCGTCCGAGTGAACCGTCACCGAGGTTGGCAACTACCACACCTTTCTTGCGGTTTACTTTCTTATAGAGGGCAGCACCTACTGCGATAGAACCGCTGCCGCCTACGATTGCATTGTTGGGATAGATTCCGAAAGGAGTGAAGAAAGTATGCATACTTCCGCCGAGACCTTTATTGAAACCTGTTGTACGTGCAAAAATCTCTGCCATTGCTCCGTAAAGGAGGAAGTGCATTCCAAGATCCTTCACGCTGCCGCCCTTGAAGCCTTTCTTTGCAACCTCGAGGGTCTTGCCGCCCCAGAACTCTTCCATGATCTTGGTAAGTTCTGCGTCGCTGAGGATTTCGATTGAACGGAGGCCTTTTGCAAGGATTTCACCGTGGCTGCGGTGGCTGCCGAAGATGAAGTCGTCTGTTGTGAGGTTGTATGCCATACCTACAGCAGCTGCCTCCTGACCCATTGAAAGGTGGGCGGGACCCGGGTTGTTGTATTCAACACCGCAGTAGCCGCCGGTAGTCTTCACTGAGTTCAACATTGTCTCGAACTCACGGATGGTGTACATATCACGGTAGATATGCTTGAGGTCTTCTTTAGTGAAGTTCTTCTCTTTGAGTTCGTCTTTGATTGTCTTGTTGTACTGATTGACCGGAATGGGAGCAATCTTTACTTCGCCTGCTGATCTGAGAAACTTAGGATCTGCAAATTGTGATTTTGGCATGATTCAAATATTTATGTTGTTATTTATTCTGTTACTTAATCGCGAACACTGTCTCTTTGATGATTTCGCTCACTGTAGGATGAGGGAAGATGATCTCCTTGAGTTCTTCAACTGTCATCTCCATCTCGATTGCCATGCAGCAGCCGTAAAGCATCTCGCTTGATGTGTTGCCCATCATGTGGACACCGAGGATTTCACCGTGGCGCTCCCCTACCAGCACCTTGCAAACGCCCTCGCCACCTTCATTCTCGGCAACGAAACGGCCTGCATACTGCATGGGAAGGGTCTGTACCTTATAGGCGATACCTTTCTGCTTAGCCTGGGCCTCTGTGAGACCTACACCTGCAACCTCGGGATTTGTATATACGACGCTGGGAACTGCATCGGCACGCATGATGTCGTTGCCACCGCAGAGATTGTTCACAACAACCTCACCTTCGCGGCTTGCAGTATGTGCGAGCATGGGATAGCCGGCAACGCAGTCACCTGCTGCGAATACGTTGGGGATGTTTGTACGGAGCTTGTTGTCGACCTTGATACCACGGTCAACCTCTACACCGATGTTCTCGAGGCCGAAACCATTCACAACACCGCGGCGGCCCACGCTGACGAGGATCTTGTCACCGCTTACACGGCAGGTCTCGCCCTGAGGGTTCTGATATACCACTGTGTTGCCTTCGATTGCTGTAACCTTGCAGTTGAGGCAGAACTCTATGCCGCGTTTTGCATAGATCTTCTGAAGCATAGAGCTGATCTCATCATCGAGGGGACCGAGGATCTTGGGAAGCATCTCAACAACTGTCACCTTTGTGCCGAGTGTGTTGAAGAATGCAGCGAACTCCATACCGATGACACCGCCACCGATGACCACGAGCTCTTAGGGCTGCTCCTGGAGAGCGAGGATCTCACGGTTTGTGACAATGACGTCACCTGCTTCCTTGAGACCGGGGATGGGAGGAACGAATGCCTCGCTGCCTGTGCAGATTAGGAGGTTCTTTGCGACATACTTCTCACCTGCGCAGCTGATGGTGATTCCTTCGGGAGTGCGGCCTTCTATCATGGCCTCACCCTTCACTACAGAAACCTTGTTGGCTTTCATTGCGCCTGCAACGCCGCCCACGAGTTTCCTCACTACTTTGTTCTTGCGGTCGACGATCTTCTTGAAATCATAAGATACGTTTTCTGCGTTAACTCCGTATTTGTCTCCGTGAAGTGCATAGTTGTAAACCTTGGCACTGTAGAGGAGTGTCTTTGTAGGGATGCAGCCCTCGTTGAGGCATACACCGCCCAGTTCTCTCTTTTCGAAAAGGACTACGCTGAGGCCTTTGGCTCCGGCTCTCTCGGCTGCGACATAACCCGCAGGACCGGCACCGATAATAGCAAGATCAATCATTTTGTATGGATTTAAGATTTAGAATTCAACTTCGAGGTTTTCAAGTTCGGTGGCAATCTGCTTCAGGAAGCGGGTTGCTTCGCCGCCGTCGATAGAACGGTGGTCGTATGTGAGGCTGAGACCGATGTGGGGAACGAATGCGTATACTCCGCCGCCGAGATCCTTGGGACGGGGTACGATTGTGTTCACACCCAGGATTGCGCTCTGAGGAACGTTGATAATGGGGGTAAATATCTCAACGCCGTAGTTTCCGAGGTTGGAAACTGTGAATGTAGCAGCTGCAGGGCTGAGGATGTCGGGATTTACCGAACCCTTCTTGCAGTCGTCGGCAATCTTCTTGAGGTTGCGTGAGAGGCCTGCTATGCTGAGGTCATCTGCATTCTGCACTGAAGGAACCATAAGTCCGCGGTCGGTATCCACTGCGAGACCCAGGTGTACCTTGTTGAAGTACTTGATGCTGTCACCGAGGAAG
>JAGHVP010000266.1 GCA_018064305.1 Candidatus Equibacterium intestinale
GGAGCGAACGAAGAGAGCGGAGTCCTCTCAGAGGCAAGATGCTGCCGCTGCGGAGCTCCGCGCATCAAAAAAAGAGAGGCCGACCCTTTTTAGTCGACCTCCCGTTGGAATATGATTCGTATGGATTATTTAACCTTTGCGAACTCTACATCGTTAGCAGCTTTCTCAACGAGCTTCTTGCAGTTCTTAACCTTTGCAAGCTCTTTGGCAGCTGTAGCAGCGTCACCTTTACGTGCAGCGATGATAGCTCTCTGGTATGCTGAACCTTCGCAGTCGCAATCCTTAAGAGCAGCAGCAGCCTTTGTGAGGTCACCGTTGAGGATGTAAGCAAGAGCCTCGTTGGGGTTGCCTGTACCTGCGAGTTTCTCAGCAGCAGCTTTGTAGTTACCGTTGAGGATGTCGAGAACAGCCTGGTTCTCTTTGCCCTCTGAGCATTTCACGTCAGCGAAATACTTGGCAGCTTCCTCATATTTGCCGGCACGCATTGCAAGAACACCACGGAGGTTTTTAGCGCAGCAGAAATCGTCATTGATCTTAGCAAGCATATCAGCAGCCTCTTTGTCTTTGTCAGCTGCAGCGAGAACGCATGCTGCATTGTATTTAGCACGGTCGCTGTCGAATTTCTTGATAGCCTGTTTGTAGATGTCGAGTTTTGCGTTGTCACCCTCTACGAGAGTAGCGGTGCGGAGGAGAGCCTCTTCGTCGAGAACGTCGATGTTGTCCTCAACAAGTGCCTTCAACTCTGCGGGAGTGTAGTTCTGATATTCAACGTTGGTGATGAATCTTGCACGACGGAGTTCAGGAAGAACGTCTTTTGCAAGTGTACCATAAACGCTTGACATGTTCTTGATCTCACGCTCGCGGACGTTGGGATCGCTGTACATTGAAAGAACGCGGAGGATAAGGTCTTTGTCCTCGATGTTAGATGCATTTACGAGCTCCTGGAAACCTTCCCAGTCCTCACCGATGCTCTGAGTGTTTACATCACCAGTCTCGAGCTTCTTGGCAACCTTTGCGAATGCCTTCTCAGCTGAGTTTGTACGAGCGTCAGAAAGTTTGTTGTTGAGAGCCTCGGGACCATCGGGTGAAGCGTAAGCGATGATGTCAGTGCCTTTGATTGTGCGGCGCTCGTCGTTCATGACGTCCTTGACACCGTTCTTGTACTCTTTGAGACCTTCTGAGTTGAGCTCTGAACCACGAACGTTAGAGCTGCCGATGAGATAAAGGATCTGGCCTTCTACCTCTTCAGGGATAACTTCCTGATACTGGTCAGCAACGGGGTTGAAAGTACCCTTCTGGCATACGAGCATATAAGTGGTGTTTGCACCGTCAGCAATCTTGATGTCCTCGGGGAATTTCCAGTTTTTCTTTTTGTATTTAACTGTAGCGCGGCCTACGAGTTCTGATTTCTCCATACCCGGCTCATACTTGAAGTTAACGTGCTCAGTGATTGAAGCGCCGTCTTTACCTACGAGCTTGAAGTTCTCAGTAACTTTCTCACCCTGGTATACGAAAGGCTCGCCAGCTACTTCGCCGCCGTCGAATTTGATAACGGGAACAACTTCCAGTTTAGCTTTCTTGTGGAAATAAGCCTCGGGGAAAGTTACAGTAACGTCTGCGTCGATATTGCCTGCTACAACCTCAAGGACCTCGGGATTGCACTCGATCTTGACGAGATCTGACAATTTAGCCATCTTAGAAGCATTGTTGCAAGATACCAATGCCAGACAAGCTACAGCAAAGAATAATACTTTTTTCATTTGTGTGTAAAGATTTGTTTATTAGTTGAATTAGTTAGTTTCACTTAACATTTGTGGATTTGGGCGCAAATATAATAAATATCTGAAAACAATATTGAAAAATTTGTAATTTTGCAACCATGAATTACGAGAGTACAAAACAGAAATTCGGCATCATCGGAGACTCCCCTGCAATTGACAGCGCAATCGGGATGGCCCTGCAGGTTGCCAAGACTGACGTAGCCGTACTTGTGACGGGAGAAAGCGGCGTTGGAAAGGAATTCATACCTCAGATAATACACGAAAACAGCGCCCGCAAGCACAACAGATATCTCTCTGTAAACTGCGGTGCAATTCCCGAAGGCACTATCGACTCTGAGCTTTTCGGCCACGAGAAAGGTGCGTTCACCGGTGCCACCGATGTACGCAAGGGATATTTCGAGGAAGCCGACGGAGGCACCCTCTTCCTTGATGAGGTTGCAGAGCTGCCCATCTCCACACAGGCCCGCCTGCTGCGCGTCCTGCAGACAGGAGAGTTCATGAAAGTGGGCTCATCGAAGGTGCAGCGCACCAATGTCAGGGTTGTGGCTGCTACAAACAGTGACCTGCACATGGCAATCGCCGAAGGCAAGTTCAGGAAAGACCTCTACTACCGTCTGAACACCGTTCCCATCGTGCTTCCTCCGCTCAGAGAGCGCAAGGAAGATATCTACAAGCTGTTCAGGAAGTTTGCGGCAGACTTTTCAAACAAATACACGATGCCTTCGGTGCGCCTCACACCGGATGCCATACACATTCTGGAAGAATACCGCTGGCCCGGCAACATCCGCGAGCTGAAGAGCGTGGCAGAACGCATCTCCATCCTCGAGACAGAGCGCCTCATAAACGGCGAGACACTCAGCAAATATCTGATAGCAGAGCTTGAAACCAAGCTTCCTGCCATCCAGGACAACGATTCAACCGACTACTCAGGCAACTTCGAGTTCATCTTCAAGATGATAGGGATGCTCAAGTCGGAGATCGACGAGCTCAAGAAGGTGGTGTACGGCGGGCAGCCCGCACCTGCGGCTGGCAACCAGCTCATTGCAGGGCAGCCGCAACTGGCCGGTGCAATCGACGAACCAGAGGAGGTCGACATCGAGGAAATCTCCACAAAAGAGATAGAATCAGACAAACTCAGCATAAAGGACAAGAATCTGGAGCTTATCCGGAAAGCGCTTGAAAGGCACGGCGGCAACCGCAAGCTGGCAGCTGGGGAGCTTGGCATCTCCGAGCGCACACTTTACCGCAAACTCAAAGAACTGGAGTCATAGATACGGATGAAAACACTTCGCACAATAGCAATAGCACTGCTTATGGCACTGCCCCTGACAGGATGTGGTATCTACTCATTCTCAGGCACATCCATCAAGCCTGACGTCAAGACCATCACCATCGAGCCCGTTGTCAACAACGCAATGAAGATAAACCCTTCGCTTGCCAACTCGCTCACAGAAGCCCTCATAGACAAGTTCAAGAAGCTCACCAGCCTCGAGAATGTAGAGATGGACGGCGACCTGCAGCTCTATGTCACAGTCGAGTCGTACGATGTGAAGGCGCAGGGCGTGTCAGCCAACGAGACAGTGGCGCAGAACCGCCTCACAGTAACCTGCAAGGCCACTTTCGACAACATCAAACATCCGGAGGAAAGCTTCGAGAAGAAATCTTTCGCAGCATATCAGGACTACGACGCCGAGCGTTCGCTGGACGAAGTGGAGTCAACACTCTGCGACCAGATCATAGAGACGCTGGTCGAGGATATATTCAACGCCAGCGTGGCACAGTGGTAACCGTCATGGCTGTTCAATCACTCTCTTCACTCTCCCTCCAGGAGCTGGAGCAAACCGTGGATGCTTATCCCTGGTTTGCCGCAGCCCGTCGCGAGCTGTTCCTGAGGCAGGTGCGCTCCGGAGGAAAGGATGCAGCGGAGGCGGCAGCCGAAGCGGCGCTGTACGTGCCGTCACGGGCCATGCTCTGGCGCGCGGCATTCCCACAGAAGGCGGAAGAGGCTCCTGCAGCACCTGCGGCTCCGGCTAGACAGCCCAGACCCAGATATATCCTGGCAGGCGGGGAATATTTCTCACGCCGTGATTTCGAGGATCTGGAAAAAAGCGGTGAGGCATTCTCTTTCAGCAGAATACAGCTGAGCGACGTGGAAGAGGCAGATGCTCCTGCCGGTCAGAAACCTGCCGCAACGGCAGATAAGGCCGCTGAAAGCTCAAAAGAGACGGTGGTCTGCACCGAGACAATGGCCAGGATATACGAGCGCCAGGGTCATTTTGACAGAGCGATAGAGGTTTACAAAAAACTTATTTTGTTATATCCCGAAAAAAGTGCTTACTTTGCAGCCCTTATTGACAAAATAGAAACAAAAATTAAAAATATCTGAACATGCAAGCAATTTACATCGTTATTTCGATCATCATTGTGATTGTCAGCATACTCCTCACCCTCATCGTTCTCGTTCAGAACTCAAAGGGCGGCGGACTTGCAGCTAACTTTGCAGCCGGCAACACAACTTTCGGTGTTCGTCAGACAGCTGACTTCCTTGAGAAGGCAACCTGGTGGATGGCAGGTATCGTAATGGTCCTCTGCATCGTTGCCACTCTCGTAACCCCCAACAAGGCTTCACACAAATCAAACATCGAGAACCAGATCGAGCAGACAGTGCCCGCAACTGCAACTCCCGAGTTCCCCGCTGGTACAGCAACTCCCGCAGACGCTGAATAACAGTCAGGTACAGGCACAATAGAAAATACGACTCTGAATTCAGGGTCGTATTTTTTTAATTGCGGCGATAGGTGCGTCTACTGTTGAAGCAGTGTAACGATGAATGTCACGAGTCGCAGAAATCACCGCATTTTCGTAAGTCGTGACACGTAAAATGTACAAAATGCGCGATACCTTGTCACGAGTCGCAGATTTTACCATATTTCTGGCACTCGTGACAAACCGGCTGGAGAGTACAGGGCAGGACCTGCTGGAGCTGGCCGGACAAGGCTGTCGTACCCCGGCAGTGGGCAGCCAGCCGGTGGACTAGCTGTCAAAAAGGTCCGTTTTCGCTGCTAGTCCCCGCAAAAATGGCTTTTTTCAGGCGAAAACATGAGGACCAGCAACGTTTTCCAGGGATTTTGACTGCTAGTCCTGCCTCATGCGACCGCCGCCACTGCCGGCTGATGGCGGACGTGGCGGAGGAGATGGCGGAATATAAGCCATAGCGTTAAGAACAGGCGGGGTGTTGCCGGGAAAAGACCTTGACTGATCGACGACGTTACAGCCGGCGCAGACGGCTGTAAAAGGAGGAGGTCTCAAGGTGCGGCATAAACCCCGCCTGTTCAGCGTTAAGCGGCGCCCTTATTCCGACACCCCCCCCACCACGCAGCCAGCCGGTGCCGCACAAAAGAAGCGTCTGGCAGCATGTTCCGGAACATATCGCCCGGCGGGCTAAAGCCCTGCTGCTCGGGCCGCAAGCATAACATGCTTGCTTTGAACCCCTCGCGACCCGTGAAGTTTAAACGGGAGGCACCGCCGCAGATGAGTTCCGCGCCAGCGGAGCGTGCCAGGTGCAGATGCAGGAGGGGGTAAGCTAGCGCCTGAGCGTCAGCGAAG
>JAGHVP010000109.1 GCA_018064305.1 Candidatus Equibacterium intestinale
AGTTATGTTGCTTGCAATTTCAACCGGCATTATTTCTCTACTATCAGTACTTGTGCTGCTAGCGGTCATTTGCATGTAATGAAGCGGAATCTGGAGGTCAGTTATTAACAATAATATATTATGATTGTTGGATTCCGCACGCCGGGGTTCAACTTTTTTATTTATTAGACACATTATGATCAAGCTACGCAGCAGCAAATCCTTCACAGGCCGTGAGATGGCGGGGGCACGTGCGCTCTGGAAAGCGAACGGAATGACAGAAAACTTTGTTGGCAAACCCGTCATAGCAATTGTAAACTCATTCACCCAGTTCGTGCCGGGGCATGTCCATCTGCACGAGATCGGCCAGGAGATAAAGAGAGAGATTGAAAAGAGAGGCTGCTTCGCCGCAGAGTTCAATACCATAGCCATCGACGACGGCATCGCCATGGGTCACGAAGGAATGCTCTATTCGCTTCCTTCCCGCGACATCATCGCTGACAGCGTCGAGTACATGTGCAACGCCCACTGCGCCGATGCAATGATCTGCATCTCCAACTGTGACAAGATCACCCCGGGCATGCTCATGGCAGCCATGAGGCTCAACATACCTGCGGTATTCGTGGCAGGCGGCCCCATGGAGGCAGGCAACGTGAACGGCGAGGACTGCGACCTTATCGACATCATGGTGAAGGGCGGCGCCTCGAATTTCGACGAGGGGGCTCTCAAGGAATATGAAGACAAGGGCTGTCCCACCTGCGGAAGCTGCTCCGGCATGTTCACCGCCAACTCTATGAGCTGTCTCTGCGAAGCCCTGGGTATGGCGCCCGTGGGCAACGGCACAATCGTGGCGACACACGCAAACCGTCACAACCTTTTCATGAAAGGTGCTGAGCTTGTCGTGAAGCTTGCAAATGAATATTATTTCAACGGAAACACATCTGTACTTCCGCGCTCGATAGCCACCAAGGCCGCATTCGAAAATGCAATGAAGCTCGACATCGCGATGGGCGGCTCGACAAACACTGTGCTCCACCTGCTTGCGATAGCGCACGAGGCCGAGGTAGACTTCACAATGGCAGATGTAGACCGTCTCTCACGTATGATTCCGGTATTGTGCAAAGTAGCTCCGAACGGCCACTACCATGTGCAGGACGTCAACCGCGCAGGCGGCGTGATGGGCATCCTTGCAGAGCTTGACAAACACAACCTCATCGACACAGCCACATTCCGCGTTGACTACCCTTCCCTCAAGGATGCAATGGAAGACAACAATATCTTCAAGGCCGGCAGTGATTCGTTCTATCTGAGCGCCCCTGCAGGTGTAAGGACCACGAAGATGGGAGAGAACACCTGCATGTACCCCAGCGCCGACACAGACCGCGCGAACGGCTGCATCAGAGATATAGAGCATGCATATATGCAGGACGGAGGCATCGAGGTGCTCTACGGCAACGTTGCACCTGACGGATGCATCCTCAAGACTGCCGGTGTGCCGGAGGAGCTCTGGCATTTCCGCGGCCCTGCAATCGTTTTCGAAAGCCAGGAAGATGCAGTGAAGGGCATTCTTGGCAGCAAGGTGAAGAAAGGCGACGCAGTGGTTATCCGCTACGAAGGTCCCAAGGGAGGTCCCGGTATGCAGGAGATGCTCTACCCCACTTCTTTCCTCAAGAGCATGGGGCTTGGCAAGGAGTGCGCACTTCTCACCGACGGACGCTTCTCAGGCGGTACTTCAGGCCTCTCGATAGGCCATGTCTCACCCGAAGCGGCGAATGAGGGTCCGATAGCGCTTATCCAGAACGGCGACATTATCACCATCGACGTGCACGGACGCAGCATCAACGTGGAGGTGAGCGACGAAGAGATGGCTTCACGCCGCGCAGCACAGAAAGAATTCGCGCCCAGGAACCGCGACCGCAAGGTAAGCAAGGCCCTCAGGGCATACGCAGCACTTGCAGACAGCGCCGACAAGGGCGGTGTAAGAAAGATCTAACCTATTCAGACTATGGCAGAAACCCAGCATATATCAGGTGCTGACGCACTTATCCGCACCATCCTCAACGAAGGTATCGACACAGTCTTCGGATATCCCGGAGGCAGTATCATACCCATCTACAACAGGCTCTACGACTACACCGACAGCCTGCACCACATCCTGGTCCGTCACGAGCAGGGTGCCGTGCATGCGGCGGAAGGATATGCCCGCGCCACCGGCAAGGTGGGCGTCTGCATGGCCACAAGCGGCCCCGGCGCCACCAACTTCGTCACCGGCATTGCCGATGCAATGATGGACTCCACCCCTATCGTGTGCATCACTGCGCAGGTAGAGGCCGACAAGCTCGGTACAGAGTTCTTCCAGGAAGCCGACATGATAGGCATCACCACCCCCATCACGAAGTGGAACTACCAGGTAACCCGCGCCGACGAGATATCGACAGTTGTGACACAGGCATTCCACATCGCCCGCAGCGGCCGTCCCGGCCCTGTGCTTGTCAGCATCGCGAAGAATGCCCAGGTGGAGATGTGCGACTATGTATATGACAAGGAATACGCAATAAGCCAGGTGGTCCAGGTTGCTCCCCGCAAGGGAGGCCAGGCCCGTGACGAACAGATGCAGAAGGCTGTAGACATGCTCAACAACGCAAAGAAGCCTCTTATCATTGCAGGACAGGGCGTCATCATCTCAGGAGCCGAGGACATCCTTGCCAGGATTGCCAACAAGGCCTGCATACCCGTTGGATGTACGCTGCTCGGACGAAGCTGCATGAATTTCCACGACCATTACTACATCGGAATGGTGGGAATGCACGGCAACATCTCGGCCAACCGCATGACCAACGAGGCCGACGTGATACTGGCGGTGGGAATGCGTTTCTCAGACCGTGTCACAGGTAAAGTGTCGACATACGCACCTCATGCAAAAATCATCCATATCGACATCGACAAGACCGAGTTCAACAAGAACGTACATGTGGACGTAAGGATCCACGGTGATGCAAAGGCGATGCTCGAAAAGATATACGAGGGGCTTGAATTCGTCGACCGCGAGAGCTGGCGCAGGTACGGCTACGAAAGTTACGACTTCGAGAAAGAGAGCGTGATTGTCCCCACCCTCGGCAGCAAGAGCCTCAACATGGCGCAGGTGGTGGACGCAATCAACGACCACTACATCGAGCGTGTAAGCCAGCGCAAGCAGAAAGAATTCGGTGAGAATGTGATACTTGTCACCGATGTCGGACAGAACCAGATGTTTGCCGCAAGATACCTCAAACTCACAATGAAGACCGGCTGGATCACCTCGGGCGGCCTGGGCACCATGGGATTCGGCCTGCCCGCCGCAATCGGAGCCAAGGCAGGACGTCCCGACGCAGAGGTCGTGGCACTGTGCGGCGACGGTGGGTTCCAGATGAACATGCAGGAGCTGGGCACCATCCTCCAGAACAACATCAGCGTGAAGATTGTGCTGCTCAACAACTCATGGCTCGGCATGGTGCGCCAGTGGCAGGACCTCTTCTTTGACAAGAGATATTCCCAGACACACCTCATCAATCCCGATTTCGAGCATATCAGCAAAGCCTACGGCATCCGCTACCGCCGCGTAGAGAAGCCGGAAGAGATAATCGACGCCATCGAAGAAATGGCCGCCACAAAAGGTCCGTTCATCCTTGATGCAATGGTAGACCAGACAAACGTATTCCCCATGATTCCCGGAGGCCGCTCTATTGACGACCTCATGGTCAAATAGAAGCAAGTTATGGATAAAGAAATGGACAAATACATAGTTGACGCGATAGTCCGCAACCGTCTGGACATCCTCAACCGCATCACTTCACTCTTCATAGTGAAGAACCTTCCCGTACACAGCGTGATGTTCTCGGCAACAGCAGGCAACATGGCCATCATCAACCTTATCTGCCACTGCCCCGACGAAGATATCATGAAACGTATCATCAACCAGGCCAACAAGATTGTGGACATCTCTGAGATCTACTATACGAAAGTTTTCAAATTCGACCCTGACAAAGAATAATAAATCAACAATAAATAACTAACACTTATCACAATGGCAAAAATCAATTTCGGCGGTGTAGAGGAACAAGTTGTAACCCGCACCGAATTTCCTCTGGAGAAAGCAAAAGCCGTATTGGCAAATGACACTATCGCCGTGCTCGGTTACGGCGTACAGGGCCCCGGCCAGTCACTCAACCTCCGTGACAACGGCTTCAAGGTAATAGTAGGACAGCGCAAAGGCACAAAGAGCTGGGACAAGGCAGTGGCAGACGGCTGGGTTCCCGGTGAGACTCTCTTCGAAATCGAAGAGGCTTGCGAGAAGGCCACAATCATCGAGTTCCTTCTCAGCGATGCAGGTCAGATCTCTGCATGGCCCATGGTCAAGAAGCACCTCACAAAAGGCAAGGCGCTCTATTTCTCACACGGATTTGCAATCACATACAGCCAGCGCACAGGCATCGTTCCCCCCGCTGACGTAGACGTTATCCTTGTGGCTCCCAAAGGCAGCGGCACATCTCTCCGCAGACTCTATCTGCAGGGCCGCGGCGTGAACTCTTCATACGCAATCTATCAGGACGCAACCGGCAAGGCATACGACCGTACCATCGCCCTCGGCGTAGGTGTAGGCAGCGGATATCTTTTCGAAACCACTTTCGAGAGAGAGACTTATTCTGACCTTACAGGCGAGCGCGGAACCCTTATGGGCGCAATCCAGGGCATCTTCTCGGCTCAGTACGAAGTGCTCCGTTCAAACGGACACACTCCTTCCGAGGCATTCAACGAGACAGTAGAGGAGCTCACACAGTCCCTCATGCCCCTCGTAGCAGAGAACGGTATGGACTGGATGTATGCAAACTGCTCTACCACAGCACAGCGCGGTGCGCTCGACTGGTGGAAGAGATTCCGCGATGCAAGCAAGCCCGTGTTCGAAGCTCTGTACGACAGCGTAAAGACTGGCAACGAAGCCCAGATTTCTATCGATGCCAATGGCAAAGAGGGATATCGTGACGGTCTTGAGGCAGAACTCAAGGAGATGCGCGAAAGCGAACTCTGGCAGGCAGGCAAGGCGGTACGCGCCCTCCGTCCCGAGAATATCTAGTATTATTATCCGTTATACAAGAGACTTAGAAGACACCCCGCAGCGCCCTTGCTGTAGGGGTGTCTTCTTTTTCAAGCTGCTCTGGAGTACCGCTGAATATGAGGTTGCCGCCTTCGGTGCCGGCACCGGGGCCGAGCTCGATGATATGGTCGGCGGCAGAAATCACGTCCAGGTTGTGCTCCACCACTATTATCGAG
>JAGHVP010000119.1 GCA_018064305.1 Candidatus Equibacterium intestinale
ACGCATACCTGCAGCCACTCCATCACGGCGCGTGCCATACCCAGCGGGGTGTCACCGTACATCGATGTGATGCGTTCGCCCAGCGAGCCGTGGTTCAGACCGATGCGCAGCGCAGTGCCATACTCCCGGCAGATTCCAATAAGTTCCTTGAACTTTCCCATCGCCACCGAATGGTCGCGGCTGAAGTTGCCCGGATTGATGCGGACCTTGTCGGCAATGCCGCGTGCGGCGGCAAGTGCCACGTCTGCGGAGAAATGCACATCAGCAACGACAGGAATGTCACATCCTGCAGCGCGCATCCGCTTCTTTATCTCTCCCAGTGATTCAACCTGACGCAGCCCCTGGGTGGTGAGACGCACCATCTGGCAGCCGCACTTCCATAGACTCAGACACTGGGCCGTGCTGGCCTCGACGTCAAGGGTGTCGGTGTTGCACATCGACTGGACCACGATTGGGAAGCCGTGTCCTATTGTTACATTGCCTGCCTTGCAGACAAGAAATTCCGTACTCATAGCTTGAAATATAATGTTCCGCTGAATAAAAATACGCGGGGATAGGCGAACAGCCAGTACTCGTCGTGATAGAAATATGTGTGGTAGTAACTGCTCAGCCCCCATTTGTAATTGCATTCCAGATGGAATTCGAACGGCTTGAACACAACTCCCAGTCCGCCGCCGAACATGAGCCCGTAGTCATAGCGGTTGTCTTTGTAGTTCCAGTTGCCCGGCAGAGGATATGTGTACGAGTCTTCATCACGGTCGTTGCTCAATCTGTATCCTGCGTACGGACCTAGATTAATGAGGATTCGGAAGGCTGAGAAATTGAGCCTGAAGTTGCACAGCAGATCAAGCTCCGCAACGGTGTATGTCTCGTTTCTGAGATATTCGGCGGTGAAGCCTTCGCGTCCGAGACGTGCCACAGCCTGGGTCCCGAAATTGTCCAGCATGTCCCACAGGTTGTTGTAGTATGTGTAAACTATTGAAAAGTTGTTGGGGCATATAATCTGGCCCATACCGACGTCGGGCGTAATGTGGGCACCTGACAGGTTTACACCGTAGCGCACGCCTATCATGCTGCTCGATTTGTATTTCTTCACCGGCTTGGTGTTGACATCCTGGCTGAGGACATCCAGTCCGTTAGGAAGCCCGGCATTGTAGTCTGTCAGGGTGAAAACTGTGTCAAGTCCGCTCTCCTTGCCGTCTTCTTCAAGATCCTGCGCCCACATGGCGGCAGGAACCGCCACAAGCAGCACAAGGGCCGCGAACACTATTCTTCTGATATTCTGCATTACTGGAAAAGCTCTTTAAGGTTGATGTCTTGAGTCACGTCCATCTGCTCCTGGATTTCGAAATTCTTGCTGCCGTCGGGAAGCTTGTAGAGCTTGGTGGGTTCGGCCTGCTGCCACTTGAGCAGGTTTCCGGTATCGAACAGGCCGTTGCCGTTGCGGTCTTCGGTCAGGCGCACTCCGTATTTGCCTTTCTGCAGGTAGGGGAAGAGGAGCGTCTGGTCGGAGTTGATGACATACTTGCGGTACGATTTCTTGCACGATTCATCCACCAGCTCCACAATGTAGCGCTTTCCTTCAGTGCCAGTGATGTTTGCCGTGAAGACGCTCAGCTTTTCTGTGTTGGGCAGCTGGAAGTCTTTGTCGGCCTTCTTGTTCTTGCGGTGGTATACATCGAAGAAGGTGCCTTCAGGAACGTGCAGCTCATATTTGTATCCTGCCTGGTAGGGCTCTGTGTTCTGGAGGATATACCGCATTATGTTGGTGCTGTCCTGAATGAACGTGAATGTGCTGGTGTCGGTCTGGTTGCGGGTGTTGGTGGTGAGGAACACTATTGAATCGAGATGCATCTCTATCACGGGTGATGTGAATTCGAAAGTGATGCCGTCCTGCTCCACATTTGTGTCGGTAAGTTCTATCTTGAGGTCGGTGATGGTGTCGGCCTCTGCTTTCTTCTTTCCTTCCGGAGTCTTAGCCTTGGCTATCTGCTCCTTCGACATTGCTACTGCGATGTCTTCCTCGGTGAGGGCAAGGTTGCCGGTGGAGTCGGTCTTCATGTATTTGAGTGTGAGGAAGAGCGAGTCGCTGAGCTGGTAGTCGGCGTTTATCCAGAAGTCGAAGCTGTCGCGCTGCGGTGAATACTGCATTATGATATCTGCAGAGTCAACGCCCAGGATCTGGAAAGAGCTTACCTCTACGTTCGGGGCGCTGAATGTTACATATCCTGTCTTCTCGGCCTTGCGTCCCTTGTCTTTGATGAACTGCTTCGAGTAGAATTCCTTGAATATTGCAAGCTCTATCTCTCCCTTGCGGGCAAGGCACTCGAGGGTGTCCTTCATGTCGAAAACCTGAAGTTCGTAGGCCGAGTCGTTCACCACAAGGCTGGGGGTGACGGTGGTGTCCCAGAATCCGATCTTCTCTTCACCAAGATTGTATTTGTAGTCTTTGTTTTCATCGGTGGTGGCGTAGATGCGGTATTCGATGGGCTTGACATTGCGGATCACGAAGAATCCCCAGTCATCGGTGCGGGTGGCTGCTATCGGAAGCAGGTTCATGCAGGCTGAATCGCTGAAGTCGGTGTAGAGCGAAACGATAGCATTCTTGACAGGTGTAAGGTTTTCGCAGTCCACAACTGTTCCGCATATATACATGCTGTCGACCTCGCTGCCTGTAGAGAATACATGCACGTAGCGTGGGGCCTTGTTACCTTCGTTGTTGTCTGCAAGAGCCTCGCCGAAGTCAATTGTATAGGTGGTGTTGGGAAGGAGTGTGTCGGGGAAAGACACCACTATATCCTTTCCTTTGATCTTTACTTTCGGTTTCTTCTTGGTAGGAGGTGAAAGCAGTATTCCCTGCGCGTCCTTCGCCACGGTATATTCATCGAAACGCAGGCTTATGGTACCGCCTACAATGGGGAATCCAGTGTCGCCGCGGGCCGGAGTCACACTTATGAGCACCGGAGGAATGGTGTCCTTCGGACCGCCGGTGGGGGCCTGTGACGTGTTGGCGCAGGAGTGCGAGATAGTGCAGCAGAATGCTGTGAGCAGAATTGCTGCCGCTGCAATAAGTCCGTTCTTCTTCATTAATCTATTTCTACTCGTTTGACTTTTTCAATTCCTTTGATCTTTGAGAATGACTCTATGATGCTGTCGATTTCGGCGCGCTCATGGACATAGAGGTCGATGTATCCTTCGAAAATCTCATCGTGAGCCTCGATTGAAATCTTTCTCATGTTGATTCCGAGGCGGTCGGTGAGTTCACCGATGACTTCGTTGAGGATTCCGAGGCGGTCTATGCCGGACAGGGCTATCCTGGCAAGGTACGACATCTTGAAGTTCTTGCTCCACTTAACGGCCACGAGCTTGTTGCCTTCAGTCGCGGCGATGTTGATGTAGGTGGGGCAGCTGGTCTTGTGGATGGTGACGATGTTGTCGTCTCCGATGACTCCGGTCACAATGTCACCGGGCACGGGATGGCAGCAGTCCGCTATCCTGAACGACAGAGTGCCTTCGTCGATGTTCTCCTTGAGTATGTATTCGGCCTTGTGGTCGATCTTTTCAGTTGTCGTTGCGGGGGTGAGGATCTTGAAGCCCCACATCTGCACGTTGCGGTTCTTGGCGTTGGTCTTGAGCGCTGTGTCGAGTGTGGCGGGCAGGTCAATGAGGCCGATGGCAATCTTGTTGTAGAGGTCGTCCTTTCCGCCGGCCACCTTGTAGTAGTCGACAAGCTTGCGCACCACACGGGTCTGCATCTGGATGCCGCGCTCCGACAGAGCCTCCTTCAGCATCTGGATGCCCCGTGCCACATTGTCCTTGCTCATATCCTTGAGGCAGTCTATCACAGCATTGCGGGCTTTGGAAGTGGCAAGGAACTCCAGCCACTCGCGCTTAACCTTGGCCGATTCCGAGGTGATGATCTCCACCTGGTCTCCGTTGCGCAGCACCGTGGAGAGGTTCACAAGCCTCATGTTAACCTTGGCGGCAATGGCGTGTGCACCTATCTTGGTGTGGACGTAGAAAGCGAAGTCGAGGGCGGTGCTGTTCTTAGGCAGGCTCTTCGACTCACCCTTGGGCGTGAATACATATATCTCGGAGGTAAGCAGCTCTGAATGGATTTCGTCAAGGAACTGCAGCGCATTCGCATCGGGATTCTCAAGTATGTCCTGAACATATTTGAGCCAGCGGTCCATGCTGCTGTCGTTGTCGCGGTTCACAATCTCTCCCTGCTTGTACGACCAGTGGGCGGCCATTCCGCGCTCGGCGATAGAGTTCATCCTTTCGCTGCGTATCTGAACCTCTATCCAGCTTCCCAGGAACATGACCGTAAGGTGCAGCGACTCATAACCGTTCACCTTGGGCTCGCTGATCCAGTCGCGCACACGGTTGGTATTGTAGCGGTAGCGCCCCGTTATCTGTGAGAAGATGCTCCAGCATTGCTCCCGCTCCGTCATGTTGTCTTTGTTCTCGAAGATTATGCGCACCGCGAAAATGTCGAATATCTCCTCGAAGGGGATGTTCTTGACCTGCATCTTGCGCCAGATGGAGTAGGGGGTCTTGAGCCTCTTGACAATACGAGCCTTGATGCCCGACTCCTCCAGCAGCGACTCCACCTCTGTGATGAACTTGTCGATGTTGCCGCCCTTGGCCTCCATTATCTTGTTGAGCTCGCCGCTTATACGCTTGTACTCGATCGGCTCGTTGTACTTCATCCAGATGTCTTCCATCTCGCTCTTGATGTTGTAGAGACCGAGGCGGTGTGCAAGGGGGATGAAAATATACATTGTCTCGCTCAGGATCTTCTCGCGCTTGTACTCCGGCATGTACTCGATGGTCCTGACATTGTGCAGGCGGTCTGCAAGCTTTATGAGGACGATGCGGGCGTCGTCGTTGAGGGTGAGAAGGATTCTCTTGAAGTTCTCTGCCTGAAGCGTCTTCGTGGCATTCTTTGCAGTGAGGCTGTCAAGGTCCAGGGCTGTCTTTATCTTGGTGAGGCCTTCCACCAGGCTGGCTATCTTTTCACCGAACACCATGCTGATGTCTTCGGCGGTGTATTCTGTGTCTTCCACAACATCGTGAAGCAGCGCCGCGCAGATTGACTTGCAGCCCAGTCCGATTTCCTGCACCACAATCTTCGCCACCGCGATGGGGTGGAGGATATACGGCTCGCCGCTGCGGCGGCGCACATTGCGGTGTGCCTCGCTGGCGAATTCAAATGCCTTCACTACAAGGTCGTACTGCTCCTGGCTGGCGCACCTCCTGCGGCTTGCCTCAAGCAGCGACACCGCAGCTTCGCGGATAACTTTGTCGTCTTCTTCTGTGAAAGTGCTATTCATTATTCCTTTCTTTGATTCTTTTGTTATTACGCTGCCTTGCGGGGCGTGGCTTCTTCTTGTTGAAAAGCGGCTCGTTGTCGGGGTCGAAATCATCCACATGCTGGTAAGAGTATGTGAGATATGTCCCGAACAGGATAGACTGCCATGTGAGGTTCAGCCAGATCATGAGCAGGGGGATGGCTGCGATGGCACCATATACACCGCTGAGCCTTGTCACCATCACCTGTGTTCCCAGGTACAGATACTGTATTATCATGAAAACGACGCCCGCAATCAGGGCCGACCTGAGGCAGTCCTTGTATTTTACCTTGACGTGTGGAATGAATTTATACATTGCCGAGAGTATCAGCACAGTCATGCCGTATGCCGCCAGCCAGTAGAGCTTCGATGCGAAGAACTTGATGATCTTGTAGTGGCTTATCACATCAATGAAATGAGTGAAGTAACCGAAGATGAACAGGAACAGCATGAATCCGAACGGAATCAGGACGATTATGATGAGTGACACTCCGATGTTAGTGAAGAATCCGCGCTTCTCCTCTGTCTTCCATATTACGTTGAATGTGTTCTCAACACTAATAAGCAGCCAGATTATGATCCAGAGGAATGCGAGGAAGCTGACGATTCCGAAGAGCCCTTTTCTTGTCTGGGCAATGATGTTCTGAGCCCAGCCGAGGACCATTGTGACTATGCGCTCGTTGTCTGCTATGTATGGCTGCAGCATCTCAATCAGCATCTTGTCCATCCCGATGCCGGACATTATGAACAGCACTGTCGCCACAAGTGGCACGAGGGCCATCACGGAATAGAAACTGAGGAAGACAGATTCACGGCCTATCCGTTCGCTCAGGAAC
>JAGHVP010000172.1 GCA_018064305.1 Candidatus Equibacterium intestinale
GAGATGGGACAGATGCAGGAACGCATTACTTCCACAAAGAACGGCTCCATCACATCTGTGCAGGCCATCTATGTCCCTGCCGATGACCTTACAGACCCCGCGCCCAGCACCACATTCAGCCATCTGGATGCCACCACGGTGTTGAACAGGAAGATAACCGAAATGGGTATCTATCCTGCTGTCGACCCTCTGGAATCGACTTCCCGCATCCTGGCTCCTGAAGTTGTGGGTGAAGAACATTACCAGACCGCACAGCGCGTGAAGCAGATTCTGCAGCGCAACAAAGAGCTCCAGGATATCATAGCCATCCTGGGTATGGACGAGCTGAGCGATGAAGACCGCCTCACCGTAAACCGTGCGCGCCGCGTGCAGAGGTTCCTCTCGCAGCCTTTCACGGTGGCTGAGAAATTCTCCGGCGTAAAGGGCGTGATGGTGTCGATAGAGGATACGATAAAAGGCTTCAAGATGATTCTCGACGGTGAGGTGGACTACCTGCCCGAGTCTGCTTTCCTGAATGTCGGAACTATTGAAGATGCAATCGCCAAGGGCGAGAAGATGATAGCCGAGGCCGGGCAGACCGTGGCATAACATGTTTGTTGAAAATATATGATTCTCAAGATTATAACTCCTGCGGGCATCCAGGTGGAATGCCAGACTGAAAGAGTGTTCCTCCCCGGCAGTGCCGGCTGTTTCGAGGTCTTGAAGAATCATGCCCCCCTGATAAGCACTCTTGAAAAAGGTGTTGTAAGATACGGGGATGCCGACGGACGGATGCAGGAATATGCACTCCTGTCGGGCTTTGTGAAAGTTAAGGAAAATGTAATTACAGTTTGCTGCGAATGATTCTCAGCCGGACATACAGGATTCTGATTGTGATGCTGCTGGCACTTGCACTGCCGGGGGCTTCATCGTTCTGCGCGCATGCAGAAGATGATGCTGTGACATCTGCGGCTATACAGCCTGTGTCACCAGTTCAGACAGATTCTGTCTCTGCCCATACCGGGCTTGAGATGCCTTCTGATTCTGCAGCACGGGCCGATGCAGCACCTATGGTGGCAGGGATAGCGCCTGAGGCAGAGCCGTTCAATCCGAAGAAGATGGTGATGGAACATCTGGCTGACTCATATGACTGGCATATCACCACTTTCAAGGGGCGGCATATCTCCATCCCACTGCCTGTGATAGTGAAATCATCTACCGGCTGGCATGTGTTCATGTCAAACCGCATCACAGGAGGAGGCACCTACAAAGGGCTTTATATCGCCAAGGAGGGAAGTCACGAGGGTAAGATTGTGGAAGATGTTGACGGTGACCAGCGGCGTCCCATTGACATCTCCCTTACAAAAACTGCATGCGGCATACTGGTGGTATGTGCGATAATGCTGGTGCTTTTCCTCACAGCCGCCAGGGCATATAAGAAACGCAATGAAGTGGACTACTGTCCCAAAGGGCTGGCAGGGCTGCTCGAATGGCTGATAGATTCCATTCTTGACAGTGTGATAAAGCCTTGTGTAGGAGAGAACTACCTTAAGTTCGCACCGTATCTGCTCACCGCGTTCTTCTTCATTTTCTGCAGCAACCTGCTGGGCCTGGTCCCTTTCTTCCCCGGCGGAGCCAACATCACCGGCAACATCGCAGTGACACTGGTGCTGGCTGTTGCAACCTTCCTTGCAGTTAACCTTTTCGGTACCAAGGAATATTACAAGGAAATCTTCTGGCCCGACGTGCCTGTGTTCCTTAAGGCAATCCCGCTGATGCCTGTGATAGAGTTCATAGGTATCTTCACCAAGCCGTTCGCCCTGATGATGAGGCTTTTCGCCAACATCATGGCAGGTCACTCCATCATCCTCAGCATCAGCTGCATCATATTCGCCACCGCCCATCTGGGAGCTGCCGTGAACGGCTCTATGACAGCCATCTCGGTGCTTTTCATGGTGTTCATGAACTGCCTCGAGCTGCTTGTGGCATTCCTTCAGGCCTATGTATTCACCATGCTTTCGTCGGTCTTCATAGGGCTGGCGCAGGTAAAACACGAAGAATAATCATATCAATAACAAATAATAACATCAATTATGGAACTTTCATCAGTAGCAGCAGTACTCAGCGCAGCCCTCGCGGTTTTCGCAGCAGCTTTCGGTATCAGCAAGATCGGTAAGGCAGCAATGGAGGCCATTTCACGCCAGCCCGAGTCTGCAGGTAACATCCGTACCTCTATGATCATTGTGGCAGCCCTTATCGAGGGTGTGGCACTGTTCGCAGTGGTAATCTGCTTCATGGCTCTCTAACCGTCTGACCTATGGGACTTTTGACTCCATCGGGCGGTCTGTTGTTCTGGATGACCCTTGCGTTTGCGGTTGTCTTCCTGATACTCGCGAAGTTTGCCTTCCCGATTATCCTTGGATCGGTCACCAAACGCAAGGAGTTCATCGACAGCAGCCTTGATGCCGCAAAGGTGGCCGAGCAGAAGGTGGCTGACCTCCAGCTTCAGAGCGAGCAGATAATTGCCGATGCTGAAAAAGAGAAGGTAGCCATCCTCAAGGAGGCTGCTACCAGCCGCGACCGCATCGTCGCCGACGCTTCGGTGCAGGCGCAGCAGGAGGCTTCCCGCATAATTGCAGAGGGCAGGCGCCAGGCCGAGGCCGAGAAAGAGGCGATTCTTGCAAACGCCCGCGGTGAGGTGGCCATGCTTGCAGTGCAGATGGCCACAAAGATCCTGCGCGGCAACCTTTCGGCATCCGAGGCGCAGCAGGCACTTCAGGAAAATCTTGCAGATGAGATAAGGGAGAGTTAGGAACATGTATATCGGCAACATAGCAAAACGGTACGCCACTGCGCTTGAGGCATATTCCGAGCAGGAAAACTGCCGTGAGCAGTGCTATGGTGACGCCCGCAGCCTGATAAAGGTGCTGCCGGCAATCCACCAGTATCTTTCTGCACGCATATCCCGTGAGGAAAAACTGAATATCCTTGAGAAAGCGTGCAGTGAACCGTTCTGCCAGCCGTTCGTCAAGTTCCTGGGGCTAGTGGTGAAGCACGGGCGTGAAGCCTGGCTCCGCTACATCCTGCAGAGCTACGTGGGGCTCTATAAAAAGAAAGAAGGGATAGTTGACACTTATCTCACGGTTGCAGGTGAGCCTTCGCAGGCCCTGCTGCAGAAGCTTGAGGAAATCACCGTCAGGCAGACAGGTGCCAGAAGTGTCAATGTGAATGTTACTGTGGATCCTGAAATAATCGGAGGATTCGTGTTCAGGATTGAAGACAGGCGCGTGGATACGAGCGTTGCCTCACAGTTGAAAGAAATACAGAAGGCTTTCGCACCGCATGAAAGCTATATCAACCGAGTTTGTTAATTCAATTTGAAACCATATATGGAAAACAATAAACCGTCTGAAGTATCGAAAGTATTGTTGCAGGAGCTTGCAGGCCTTGATCTTACCTCACGTTTCGAAGAGGTGGGCGAGGTGCTGAGCGTGAGCGACGGCGTGGCGCGTATCTGGGGACTGAACAGCGTGGAGGCAGGCGAGCTGCTGGAGTTTGAGAACGGAGGAATGGCTGTGGTGATGAACCTGGAGGAAGACAACGTGGGCGCAGTGCTCCTTGGTGCTACAGATGCCGTGAAGGAAGGCGATATTGTGAAACGTACATGCCGTGCCGCATCGATCGACGTGGGCGAAAAGATGCTGGGGCGTGTCATCAACCCTCTGGGTGTGCCCATCGACGGTGCAGGCCCGGTAGAGGGCGAGAAGCTCCGCATGCCTCTCGAGCGCAAGGCTCCCGGTGTGATATTCCGTCAGCCTGTGAACGAGCCTCTGCAGACGGGTCTCAAGTCGGTGGATGCAATGATCCCCATCGGCCGCGGACAGCGCGAGCTCATAATCGGCGACCGCCAGACGGGAAAGACTTCCATTGCAATAGACACAATCATAAACCAGCGTGCAGGCTGGCTGGAAGGCAAACCTGTGTACTGCATATATGTGGCAATCGGCCAGAAAGCATCTACCGTGGCAACAATTGTGGAGACTCTCCGCAACCAGGGGGCGATGGACTATACAATCGTGATTGCCGCAACTGCTGCCGACAGTGCCGCCCTCCGCTATTTCGCACCTATGGCAGGCGCTGCGGTGGGAGAGTATTTCCGCGACACGGGACGCCATGCCCTTGTGGTATATGACGACCTCTCGAAGCAGGCTGTGGCATACCGCGAGGTGTCGCTTATCCTGCACCGTCCTTCGGGCCGTGAGGCATATCCCGGTGATATCTTCTACCTTCATTCAAGACTGCTGGAACGTGCTGCCAAAATTATCGAGCAGCAGGAGGTTGCAGAGATGATGAATGACCTTCCCGAATCTTTGAAAGGGCGCGTGAAGGCCGGCGGTTCGCTCACCGCGCTGCCCATCATCGAAACACAGGCGGGAGACGTTTCGGCATACATCCCTACAAATGTGATTTCAATCACCGACGGTCAGATCTTCCTTGAGACAGACCTCTTCAACCAGGGCAACCGTCCCGCTATAAATGTGGGTATTTCAGTTTCCCGCGTAGGTGGAAATGCTCAGACAAAGGCCATGAAGAAAGTGGCCGGCACCCTCAAGATAGACCAGGCGCAGTACCGCGAGCTGGAAGCTTTCAGCAAATACAGCAGCGACATGGACGCCATCACCATGATGACTCTCGACAAAGGACGCAAGAACACCCAGCTGCTGATCCAGCCGCTGCACAGTCCCATGCCGGTGGAGCATCAGATTGCAGTGCTGTACTGCGGCACAAACGCCCTGATGAAAGATATCCCGGTTTCAAAGGTGCATGAGTTTGAAAGGCTTCTGATAGAAGACCTCTCGTCGACAGATGTGTTCGAGACCATCCGTACTTCAGGCATGACCGATGCCGCGAAGGAACGTATCGCCTCTGTGGCAAAGGCAGTGTGTGCAAACATAGTCAATTCTAAATAAAGTATCATGTCGTCGCTCAAGGAGATAAAGGCAAGGATTGCGTCGGTTGGCAGCACGCTCAAGATCACTTCAGCAATGAAGATGGTGTCGAGTGCCAAGCTGCGCAAGGTGCAGAATGTGATTGCCGGGCACGAAGCCTACAAGTCGGCCCTGCTTGACATTCTTTCTGAGCTTGCCGGTTATCTTCCTGAAAGTGAGTTCGCTGCGGGTGGCGGCGCCGGCAGTGTTGCGGTTGTGGCATTCTCATCCAATACTTCTTTGTGCGGTGCTTTCAACTCGAATGTTGCGCGTGCCCTTGACAAGGAGGTTGCTGCGCTGGTTGCGGAAGGCCGTGCTGTGACAGTGTTCCCGGTGGGGGAAAAGGTGGCGAAAGCTGCGCACAGGGCTGGATATTCTGTGGATGACACATATACAGCAGTGGCAGACAAAGGTACTTTCTCAGATGCTTCCGGCCTTGCCGAAAGGCTTATGAAAGGGTATCTGGAAGGGGAGTTCTGCAGGGTGGTGCTTCTCTACACGCGCTACATCTCGGCGGCGCGCCAGCAGATTACGGTTGAAGAGTTCCTGCCGGTGGCAGACAGCAGCCGGTTTGCAGCAGATGCTGCCTGCGGCAGTCTCCATGCCGAAGACAGTGATGCCGGCCCGGGCTTTGCTGATGATTTCGAAGAATTCATAGTGGAGCCGTCGAAGAAAGAGCTGTTAGCCAAGCTTCTTCCGCTTGCCCTCCATACACAGGTCTATGCGACTCTTCTGAGCAGCAGCGCAAGCGAGCATGCAGCCCGCATGATTGCGATGCAGACGGCCACCGACAACGCCACCGACCTTCTCGCCGAGCTCCAGCTTACCTACAACAAGCAGCGCCAGCAGGCCATCACCGAGGAGCTCACCGACATCTCCAACGGCAAGCTGGTATAAAAATGCCTTCTGGCGTATGCGGTTATTCAGCGATTGTAAAACCGAATATTGCTGAGTAGTCAAAGAATGACAGCTTCGAATCGCGGAAAACAAACCCATATTCCCCTGCAGGAACTTCAGGAATGCGGATTTCAAAAGAGTTGTCGCTTATCATTTCCCATTCGAGGTCAATTATCTCGATGACTGATACGTTGATGCCGGCTACTGTATTGCCTTCATCGAAGATACGTTTGTTCTTGACAACGGCAAGTGGAAAGATGCGGATGTTGTCGGGGGTCATTGATTTTACGAAAGGGTCGTATGATTTCAAGGTTTTCGAAATAGCCTTCTTTTCAGGATTGATGACGAGGACGAATGTATTGCTTGCATTCACACCAGATGTGGCGCCTTTATAGGTGCATTTCACTTTGCCGATGTCAAACCCGAGGATGCCTGTTGAAGTGGAGTTGACGGTTCCGTTGGAGAAGGGGAGACGGATGGATTCTTCGCCTACAACGGCGTAGAGACCGGGCTGCCTTTCGTCCATCTGGGCATAGGCCTTGGAATTGAATAGCAGTGCGCATGTCAACGCTGTGAATAATAGGATGCACTTTCTCATATCTCTGATAGTTTAAGTTAGTGCGAAGTTAACGCTTTTTTCTCTATTCTACGAATGAATGGAATAAAGTAGTAGGCCTCAGCCATGAATGTCAATGTATTTTAGATCGGTGACTGTGAACTGCTCTCCCGGCCGGGTTGTGATGCAGCCCTCTTCGGCTGGCGCGGTGTATTGTATCATGGATTACGGCTCATGCAGTGCCGGCTGGCTGCGTGGTGGAGGAATGTCGGAATAAGGGCGCCGCATAACGCTGAACAAGCGGTGTTTATGCCGCAACCTTGAAACCTCCTCCTTTTACAGCCGTCCCTCTGGACCGGCCGTAACGTCGTCGATCAGTCAAGGTCTTTTATCGGCAACACCCCGCTTGTTCTTAACGCTACGGCTTATATTCCGCCATCTCCTCCACCACATTCGCTTCTTGCCGGTGCTTTTCCCGCATTTGAAGCCATGCCGGCTGGTAGGCGTCGGGAAAGCACCCGGCAAGCCACTCGTAAGGCGGGCTGAAGCCCTGCTGCTGCAGGTCGCATGCCCACTGGGCATGCTGTGAACCCCTTGCGATCTCCTGGCTATCGTCATCTGCTGCGCAGATAACTCATCCAGTCGAATTAGCCGTGGCTTACCGGTGCCTTCCCCCCTTGGCACGGCATGGCTTCTGCTGCAAATATGGCTCGCGCTGGCTGTGTGGCAGAATGGCACGGCAATGGCAGCGTGGAAATCTCGGAATCGTGGACTCTTCTGGAAGTGCTGCCATCTGGCACAGCACTGGCGGAGCAGACCTTTATGGCGGAGGAGACGGCTGCATACGGCTGGACTAGCAGTCAAAACCGCAGAAAAACGTTGCTAGTCCCCATGATTTTGCCTGAAAACCGCTGTTTTTGCCGGGACTAGCAACGAAAACGGCCCTTTTTGATGGTTAGTCCGAAGGCAGCCACAGACATCTTCGACATTGCTCTTGCGAGATACCGCGAGAACGGAGATCGGACTGTATCCAATCCAGCTCTTTCTCGGAAAAATAGTGAAAACTCTGATGTCCACACTCTGCTGCATAGCGGTCAATAATGGCACATACCTTTTCATCATCTACACCGTCACATAATACAGATTGACGGCATTCATCGATGTCCTTTTAATTCGTATCTTTTAATGATGTATCAACAAGATATCTGAACCGTCTGATACTACAGTTGAAGTAGGCTCGGGCTTTCGCTACATTTATGAAGGAGTTTGGCAGTATAAAACCTTCGGGATCGACATAGTAGTCATCTGGCAGGGAATCCTTGCTCAGCAGCTCCAACCTTCTTCTGGTTGTAAGTTCCCCCAACGTCGTTACATATTCCGCAACAGCCTTGCGGAATATCAAAGGCATATTCTCCTTGGTAAAAATATAGCTTGCGCTCGAGAACTGCTCTGTGAACGGAGACTCGGAAATGAAATGGTGCACGGGATTTGCCATCACATATACAAGTTTGTCTGCGATGTTTTCTTTTCCGACCACTCTTGAATGCTTTATCTTGAAATTGTTTCCAACAGTGTGTCCGTACTTGTGTCTGTAATACATGCCGTATGAGACCTTAAGGATGTGCTCAAGTTCTTCAACCTGTTCCTCGTTGTCAGCATCCGCCAACGTATGAAAGTGAGTTGAAAGGATGCAGGATCCCAGCGTATCCACAGATGTTTTATATGATGCCGCCGCATACTTGTTGTTGAAATAGATTTTGTCAGCCTTGTCCCTGAACAAGACGAAGTCCCCTTCACTGTAGATGTGCCATGTCTTCATATCCGTCCTCCTGGAATTGTCAGGCATAAAGTTGAAAGATTATTCCAGATATTGCTGTCTCAAATCTCAAATACTCTTCATTCCGCAGAACTATTGATATCAAGAAGTTTGAAAATGCTCTCCTTTTTCCGTAAAAACGACAATAATTTTGAAAATATTCTTAACTTTGGATTTGATTATACAAATAATGTAATCAAGACATACATAAGACGTTACTTGACGTTTATCTTCTAACATCAAACTTGGCAATTTGATATAATCGAAAGGAAGATACGGCAACGATAGCGTCCACTGGTGATGAACATTCAGCCACCACGCTTTCTGCGTGGCTATTTCTGTATATCATCTTGACGTGGGCCAGCTACGTTGCTTATCCTTTTCGATGGCAGCCAAGGCCTGATGTTAGGATGAGCAAAGTAAGACTCCCACGTCTTTTTTTTGTGTTTGCCCGGAAGGAGTCTACGGACGCGAAACAAACAATCAATTATGGAACATAGTGAAACCGACAAGATGGAGTATAAGAGCCCGTCTATAAGGATTTTCAGTGTAAGGACTACGCAGCCGCTTGCTGCATCTACGCTGGAGAATCCCGAGGAGGGGGAGAATTGGGAATGGGACTGATGCTGCAACTGAAACTGCGACTGTTGAGAATCATGTATCAGACCGAAAAAGTATGTGACAGAACGGCT
>JAGHVP010000262.1 GCA_018064305.1 Candidatus Equibacterium intestinale
GTGCCTTCCTTGGCTATTTTGCCGTTGCGGCTATAGCCAATGGCTCCGTCTCCTTTTTTCAATGTCTTGATTTGCAGTATCTTGCACTTGAAAGAAGCGGCTGGTTGGAGCTTGCCTGAACACAACGGACTGGGACCGTAGATGCCTATGCCCAGCCGCACCATGTCGAACTGATATTCGCTGAAGCGTTCGATTCCGGCCGAATTCAGAATGTGGTACATAGGCTTGTAGCCGAGTGCTTCGGAAATGCGCGGTGCGTTCCGTTTGAACATATCTATCTGCGCCAGGGTGAACTCGTCGAGGGTGGGGTCGTCTGCAGTGGCAAGGTGGGAGTATATACTCTTGACATGCACTTCTTCACAACGGGGCAGGAAATCTATAAGTTCCTGTATTTCAGAACTCATGAAACCGAGACGGTGCATGCCTGTGTCCAGTTTGATATGGATGGGGTAGTGGGTCTCGCCCCTTTTGCGCAGCACCTCGAGCAGTGCCTGGAGCGTGTACATGTTCGGGATGGCCGGCTCAAGGCGGAAATCAATCATTTCGTTGAAATAGTCCGTGCCGCCGCTGAGCACCAGGATGGGCAGATGCACCCCTGCATTCCGTAGTTCCATGCCTTCCACGGGGTATGCGACTGCCAAATAGTCAGCCCCCGCCTCTTCCATGACATGGGCAAAAACCGCTGCTCCGTGGCCGTAGGCATTGGCTTTCATCAGTACCAGGAGTCTGGTATCCTTTTTGAGCAGTGACCTGTAATATGTATAGTTGTTTCTGCACGCGTCCAGATTTATTTCCAGACGGGAAAAATCATCGACTTTGAACATTGTCAGCAATAAATCATAACTGTATTATTTGCAAAATTAACTATTTATTCTTAAATTAGTAAATCTATTTGATTGGAGAGAATTGACATGAAAACAATTTGGTTGATATTGATAGGGGTGATGGTGCTCAGCTATCTCATCCAGCAGGTTCTTAACAGGCGTTTCGACAAATACTCGCAGATTCCTTCTCCCGAAGGGATGACCGGGGCTGAAGTTGCCGAAAAGATGCTTCATGACCATGGTATCCTCGATGTGAAGGTACAGCATGTAAATGGCCGTCTCACAGACCATTACAATCCTACGGACAAGACCCTCAACCTTTCCGACGCGGTGTATTCCAGCCGGAGCGTTGCGGCGGCCGCGGTGGCTGCACATGAATGCGGTCATGCCGTGCAGCACCGTTTCGCCTACGGCCCGCTGATGCTGCGTTCTGCCCTTGTGCCGGTGGTGTCCTTTGCCAACAACTGGGTGCAGTGGGTGCTTCTGGCCGGTGTGCTGCTTATCAGCGTGTTTCCGCATCTCATATGGTTCGGGATCGCTCTTTTCGCCCTTACCACTCTTTTCAGCATAGTGACACTTCCCGTTGAAATCAACGCATCGTCCAGAGCGGTGGCATGGCTCGACCAGGCCGGCATAGTGGATGCGCAGACCAAACCCATGGCCAAAGATGCGCTGAAATGGGCTGCTTACACATATGTGATTGCGGCGCTCGGTTCGCTTGCCACGCTGTTCTATTACATTGCCATCGCCACAGGCGGCAGCAGAAGATAAACAATTAAATTACAATTACATAATGAAGAAATTGAGTATGGTATTAACTGTAATTGCGGCCTCCGTAGTTACAGTAGTTTTCATGTCCTGCGGAAAGCAGGACCCGTCGAAACCTTCAGAGGAAAGCATTTCCGCAACGCCAGGAACGCTTTCCTTTTCTGCTGCCGGGCAGACCCTGGATGTAAGTCTCAAGGCTACGGCCGACTGGAGTGTGACCGCGCCGGATTGGATCTCTCCGAGTGTAACTTCCGGCAAGGGAACAGGTTCGTCTTTGAAAATCTCGCTTAAGGCCAGTGCCAATACAGGCGATGCCAGACAGGGCGAAGTGGTCTTCTCCACCAAGTCGGGCAAGGAGGCCAAAGTGAGTGTGAGCCAGGAGGGTGGGAAGCCCGGACCGGATCCCGGATTCAAGGGCGGCAAATTCCTCGTATGTGCCAATTCCATGGTGTATTACGGAGGTTTTGTGCAGAAGGGCAATTCGGGCCAGCAGGATATGGGAATGTTCTACAAACTGATGAAAGCCAACGGCTATGACGTGACGGTGATAGACTGTACCGAGGGTAGCCATTACCTTTCTGATTATATCGGCAACTGCAATACCTGTTCCAAAGGCGACCATCTTGCCGGTCTGGATCTGGGCTCTTTCGACTATGTCATCCTTTCCGAGGCCGGCAGCAACGTGTCCGCTTTCCTGGACAACTGCCGCGCCGTGTACAAGAGGGTGACAGACAAGAATCCCAATGCCAAGAAGATTTATATCAACCATGTGTATTCCGTGTACAAAAAGCACGGGAATATCCTCAACAACCTCAAGACCCTTCATGACATGGACGGAGTCACCGTCGTGAACTGCGGCCAGCTGGCTTATGATATATATACCGGTGCAGTGAAAGTTCCCGGCGGCAGCCT
>JAGHVP010000231.1 GCA_018064305.1 Candidatus Equibacterium intestinale
AAGACTCGGATGGTAAACCCATCTCAGGGATAAAGACGAATAGTCAACTTATACCAGTAATAATCTATAAACCCGAGTCAACCTAAATCAGGAAAATACAGTAACAGCTTCGCGGCCGAGAATCAGGTCATTTTTCGGAATTTCGCTTCAAAAATGCCCTCCAGGCCGAAAATATCGCGTTTTCTCGGCCGGTAACAGCTTCGCGGCAGAAAATATTGCGGTTCCTCGGCCGGCAATGGGAGCAAATCCCAACCTGCAATGCCTTACTCGCTTATGCTGCCGTCGGAGAGGCC
Source organism: Candidatus Equibacterium intestinale (assembly GCA_018064305.1). GTDB lineage: Bacteria > Bacteroidota > Bacteroidia > Bacteroidales > UBA932 > Equibacterium > Equibacterium intestinale. Next base: position 294 of record JAGHVP010000231.1, read on the forward strand.
GATGGATGCGGGCTGTTTGAGGCCGCTCTTCGAGTGGTAGAACTTGTAGCCGATGTTGAATGTGATGAAGCGCGACGTGTGGTTCGTGAAGGAATTGTCCACATAGTTGGCCGTAACCTGGCTCGCCAGCTTGCTGCGGTCGCCCAACATGTCATAGCAGGCCACGGACACGTCCAGGGTCTTCTTGAAGAATGACGCCCCCAGCACACAGTTCAGGAGATTTCTCCCGAATGAAGACAGGCTGCCTGTGGAGTTGGTGACAAGGGTGCCTCCGTAGGAACCTTTCACATACAGAGACTTGTAGAAGTTGTAATGGACAGCAGCGTGAACCCTCAGATTGTACGATTTGTTCACGGCAGAAAGCAGCTCGTCGCACTTTGTCAGGCAATAGGCATTGGTGACATCAAGCTTGTACTGCACCTTCCGTTTGAAATTGCCGTTTGCCTGGACCATCAGTTCAGGAGCGACAGACTGTCTGGTGTATGACTGCGAATCGTATTGATAAGGGCTTGACTGATATTCCACTCCCGGCACAATACTGACAGATGGGCCGATGCTCTTCACCGCCAGGCTTGTACTTCCCCAGACCTTCACCCTTGCATCCACTCCCCCGTTGACCCACTGCGACAGGGCGGCGCCGCTGCGGGCCGTATAGTCCCAGTCACTCAGGTATTCATCTTCTTTCAAGTATCTGGTGGAATATACAATCTTGTTCTGTGTAATTGAAGCATCCATCGAAAATGAGTAGAAATGCCCGCTCTGAGAGAGCCAGGAACGGTTTGCACTTAAATTGTGGGTGTACGACGGCCGCAGATCGATATTGCCGAGGTCCAACCTCAACGGGTTGCTGTTGTTGAGATATGGCCGCCACTGCTCGTCGGAAGGCAGCATCGTGGATGTATCGTATTTTATGGAGAAACCGCCGGCAGGACCGCGATTTGACACCGAAATAGATGGGAGCACGTCAAAGAAATGCCGGTTGAAAGGCACAGTTGCCGGGATAATATCTGTTCTTGCCGTGTGGGCGGACTGAAGTCTCAGCCAAACACTGTAACCAGTTCTCCCTTTCGTAAGATTTGCAATGAAAGACGGAGTATGGTAATCATAGTTGAGCGAGTAACTGTAGGTATTGACCATATCGGCCAGCGGCAGAAGCGGGTTGGTCACATCCATGCTTGTGCGCACTGATGACTGGTTGACATGGCTGTATTCGTATGCTGCTGAGAGCAGTATCATACCGGCATCAAACGGCTTGTAGTATTCCAGGCCTGCTCTTATCGTACCGTTCTTCTTGGTCTGGGATGAATTGTCTTCGTATTCGATACCAGACAATCCGGCATCCAGCACATCGCTTCTGAAGCCATATCCTGTCCCGGATGCGTAGTCTGTCTCAAACCTGACACTGCCTCTGATATTACCGAATTCCTTTGTGCCATAGTCTGCCTGTGTATGCAGGCTTTTACGGGCAGATGCAGACTCGGTGGTGCTTGTGGCATCCTGCCGCACACCGGACACAGTACTGTTCTGCACAAGGCTGTTCCATCCATAGTTATCCTCTAAGGAACCTTCGGCAGATACACCCAGGCTTCCGAACTCTGGCTTCGAGACTCTGACCGAAACTAATGCTGAATGAGAAGCGGTAGAGTCCCTTCTGTCGGTGCCGGTGGATGTCATGATATCCTGCGCAAGATACTCTCTTGTATTGCTTTTCTGCAGACTCGAATGGTTGTTGTCATACTTGTAATAAGAATATAACATCACCATGTCTTTATATCTTTCCTTCACCCAGTTTTTGGAGAAAGACAGCTCACCGTATCCGAGCCTGTTCTCTGTCTGGCTCTGCAACGATGACGATGCTATGTCGGCAAACCTGTTGGAGCGGCGGTTGATGTTGTTGAGGGTGGTGTTCAGGCCGAAAGCCAGGTCTTCCGAGAAGAAGTTGGAGGTGATGCCGGCTCCGTAGCGGAACTTGTGCGGCGCATCGGTGTCACAGCCTGCACTTGCCAGAGCATGCCCAGAGGTAGCGGCAACCAGCTTGCTTTTTGTCTTTATGTCAATCACTCTCTCCTTCCTGTGGCGGCGCCCCGTCATGAAGGGTGACTCTTCCCTGTAGGATGCTATGGAAATGACATCATCGGCGGGAAGGTTGTTAAGGGCGCTCATGACATTGTCGCCGAATACAAGCTTGCCGTCGACGTATGTGCGCGCCACATCCTCGGAAATTATCTTGATGCCGCTTTCCGACACCTCCACACCGGGCATGTTGCGCAGTATCTCAATCGCATCATCGCCCTCCATCAGCTCCACGGCTGCAGCATTGTAGATGATGGTATCGCCCTTCACCATCACTTTGGGCGGGCGGTCAGACTTGACCACGGCGGCTTCGATCTCCTCCATCGGCTTCAGGACGGGCTTGATGGTAACTATGGTCACAGAATCAGCCTTTATCGTAATCTCCGACTCGTAATTCTCATAGCTGATGTGCGAGAACTTGATAGTCGCCCTGCCCGGCTTGCAGTTCTTGAATGTAAACTGCAGATGGGCTGGCACGGTGTACAGGGTGTCTCCCTGATTGCACAAAGTGATCACCGCTCCGAATGGCGGATAGTCGTGGTCGCTGCCAAGGTCGTAACCGCCGTGAACAATACCGGTTCCCTTATGCTGCCCGGATGCCGTGGCAGAGAAGATGCAGAAAAGCAGAATTATTAGAGCGAAAGTCCTACGCATGGTTCCATTAGCCATATTGAACTTGCAAATTAAAAAAAAATGTAAACAATCCAAATGCTATCGCTAAAAAACGATACTCCTCCTCTACTTTTCTGACGAATTGAACAGATACCTGATGCTCAGCAGGGCATAGCGGTTCATATTGCCTGCTGTAACTGTCTCCAGATAGTTGGAATATGCGCTGGTGGTGATGGATGGCGTATCGTTGAGAATATCTCTGAATACCAGTGCTATGCAGAGCTTTGAATCCATCAGGTACACTCCGGCCGAGACGTTGAGCATGTCTGTGTCCAGCCTGACTCCCCTTTCACCAATGGGAATGCGGGAGATGTGCTTGTATCCGGCCTTTACGAAAAGCCAGTCGGTGATGCGGTTGTCGCTGAAAACCGAAGCCGATAAACGGCTGTAATTCATCGGTCCGTAATACTGGCTTTCAGTCATGTCCATATTCCCGCTGAGGGTGAAGTCAAGCTTGTAGTACGCAGAGAAGTTGCTCCTTGCGCCGATAATAAGTGACGGCATATGCGAGATGTAGTTCTCGAACCTCCCGTTCACATACGAGGGCGACTTCGAGAAGAAGTACGAGGCTGAGAGGTCAATCTTGTAGCGCAGCGGCTGGACCAGTGCGGAATAACGGATGTTGTTGTTCCATCTCATGCCTCCTGTGTAATTGTCATAAGTGCTGAATGTGGCTCCTGCAGGGAGTGTGTAGCCGTCAATGACAGTCTCGCTTGCGTAATATGTGCGTGTTGAAACCATATCATTTATCATGTATGAGAAGGAACTGCTGTATTCAACCGTGCCGCCAGATACGATGTTGTTGCCGACGACTGCAACCTCAAGCGAATGCGCCTGCTTCAGGCCCGGATTCCCTCGGCTTACATACAGAGGGTTGCTGTCGTGGAAGACGCTCCCGAGCTGATCGAGGGTTGGTACGGAAGTGCGTATGTCGGCAGAAATGTTTAACCTGTTCTGGAAATCGGACAGCGGTCTCCATACAACGCCCACCACCGGTGCGGCGAAAACCTTGTCCACATTCTCAACATAAGGAAGTTCTCTTGAATCAACTACATGCGCAGACTGGAAGCCTGCCGTGGCATTAAGCTTCCCTAATGAATAGTTTACTCTCAACGTATGACGGTAGACGTTTGACCGGCTCTCCTCGCTCGTGAGCGGGCTGAGGTGGTCGTCATCGACCACCTCGTCATAATTGAGCTTTCTCTGCAGACCGTGGTCATAGTCGAAAGTATAAACGCCAGTCAAATACTTCTGCCCCCAGAACTTTGTAATGCTGGTATTGGCGGAGATATGTGAGTTCTTTCCTTCGTCGGAGGTGATCCATGTCTTCTTCGTTGATGTGGAGTCGTTGCGGACGTCACTTCCGTCTCCTTCGCCTCCGTTGAATGAGATGTTGACATTGAAATCAAACCCCTTTGCAATAGATTTGGATATTCCTGCATTTCCGTCAATCCTGTAATTGCGTGAATTGAGTTCCGAAATCTGGTGCAGCAGCACCTCGTTGCTGCCGGAATTCAAGGTCTGGGTCTTGTCGGATGAGAACAGGTCAGAAGTTCTGAGAGACTCATTACGGGAATAAGCCACCGATGCGCGTGGGCGCAATCCCGTCCTGCTGTCCAATCTGAGTTCGGCTCTGTGTGTCATGTCATCGGCAAACGAATGCTGTATGCTGCTGAATTCCCTCGTTGCCCAGTCCCTGTCGGCATCGTACGAACGTTCGGTCTCTTTGTCGCTGCTTGTCTCCTTTTTCTTGAAAGAATAATCAAAACCCAGGGTCTGCAACGCATAGGTTTTCTTTTCATTCAGTTTCAGGGCCTTCTTGACATTTACACTAGCGAAAACAGGTTTTACAAGAGCAGACTTTCCCGCCTGCGTGTCGGGGATCTTGACCACGTCCTGTCCTGCATCTATACCGAGGTTGTTTGCTCCCACGTCAACAGACGCAGTCAAGGGGACCGAAAAATATCTGCCCCCAAGGCCGGCCTGCCAGCGCTCGGGCGGCATGAACGCCCCTGCCCCGACGGGCATGTCAGCACCACCTGAAGCAGAAATGTTTATGTCGGTTATATCTTTGAGGATGCGCTTCGTCTTGACATTCATTATCAGTTTCCTGCGGTCGCTGCGGGGATTCCGCCCGTCATCTTCCTCGTAGATGTCAATCTTGTTTATCTGCTGGCCTGCCAGATAGTTCAGGGCATCACGCTGACTGCCGCCGAACAGGTCGTAGTTGTTGATGTTTATCTCAGAAAGCGGCTTGCCCAGGACGCGGACCATGCCATTCTCCATTGATATTCCGGGCAGCCTTTCCAGCACATCGCCCAGCCTGTCTCCGTGCATCACCTTCTGGGTGGCCGCCACATTATACCGGATGGTGTCTCCAACTATTGAGATCACCGGCATCAACGCGGATATCTTTGCCGCAGCCAGTTTCAGCGGGTCTGATTCCATTTTCAGCCAGAGCCATCTGCCGCCGTTCTCCGGTGCGGCGGAAAACTCTGCACCCTTGCAGGTCATGTGCGACACGGCCACCTTTCCGCTCCTGTCCTTTATGCCATCGAATCGGAAATATCCATGGCTGTCTGTGGTGGTATAGACAGAATCTGCTGAAGAGGTGTAGAGGACAAAAGCATCGGACAACGGCGCCGGAACCCGCTCCCAGCTGCTGGCTGGGCAGATCACAAAACCCTCTACGTCGCCAGCGCCCGGATCCTCGAAGGCACGCAAATCATCAGTTTTTTCTCCGGAATCACGGGCTATATGGAATTCTACCGGGAATCCCTGTCTTTCAGGTATTCCCCCGTGATAGATAGCGGTGGTGTATCCCTTGCAGGAAACCTCTGCAATATATTCGCAGCCGGCAGGCATCTTTGCAAATACAGCGTGCCCCATTTCCGAAGATATTGCCTCGATACTGCTGCCGTCAGACAAGTGCAGACGGATGTGCGCCCCCTCCATGGGCACGATGGCAGTGCCGTTCCTCACACCTTCCTTCTTGGTAGATACCGTCACAAGGAGACTGGCCTTCTTCCCCGCCGCCGTGGTCTGAGCAAAAGCGCCCACACCGGGAAGCATCAGCAACCCAAGTATGAGCAGTTTCTGTAATGTGTTGGAATGGTGGCGGAGCATAGGCCTCTGGCGTTGCCTCATCGGGCAGGTTTAACCTGCAGCCAGAGCCATCTGAAGCCGTTTTCCGGAACGGCGGAGAACTCTGCATCAGCGCAGCTGTCGTGTGTTATGGAAATCTTTCCGCTCTTGTCCTTTATGCCGTCGAAGCTGAAATAACCGTGGATGTCCGTTTTTGTTTTTACGGATTCAGTAGAGGATGTGTAGGTCACTGTTGCGCCGGCCAGTGGTGCCGACACCCATTCCCAGCTGCTGGCGGGGCACACAGCAAAGCCTTCGATGTCTGCAGTGCCATGATCCTTGAAGGTGGGCAGTTTCTTTGTTTTTTTGACAGAACTCTTGACCGTATAGAATTCAGCCCGGGCGAACGGCCTGTCACTTACAAATCCGTGGTAGATGGCGGTTTCGTATCCTCTGCAGAATATCTCAGCCACATATTCACAGCCGGCAGTCGCTTTCCTGAATTCGGTCAGCTCTTCCAGAGAAATGGCTTTGTAGCACTTGCCGTCCGGCAGGTAGATGCGGATCTCCACACCCTCCATGGGCACAAGGGCCATGGCCCCGGTTGCACCTTCAGGTTTGGCAGTTACCATCACCTTGAGAAAGGCCTGATTGTCATCTGCCTCTGCAGTCTGAGCCACTGCGTTCACTCCGGGAATCATCAACATTCCAAGCACGAGGATTTTTGAAATCAATGATTTTTTCATATTCGTAAAAGATAAAGATTGTTTGCAAAATAATTGATGATGCCACCTTTGCAGATGGCATCATAACACTACTGCAATATATAGTCCACTGCAACACATATTGTGGTGGCGACTGGTTTGCCGTCCACCTCGCCAGGTGTCCATCTGGGTGATGAAGCGACCAGCAGCGTTGCAGCTGCCCCGAGCTCACGGCAGGCGCGGTATCCTTCCGCCATCACATCGGAGACCCTGCCATCTGAGTTGACTTTGAAAAAGACGTGGCCTTGACCTGCCGAACCTGCCGCCTTTGCATTTGCGGGGTAATCTGCATGCTGGATGATCCACTTTGAGAATTCAGACAAATCTCCACCGTTGAACTCAGGCTGTTTTGTGAGTTTGAAATATTCCACAGGCTCCTCATCTGTAGTCAGTCCGTTTGATTCAGCATAACCTTTACCATACGCGACTACCGCCACCGGCTCAACAATTCCGAACGGGGGCAGTTCTTTAGTATATTTTTCAGGGTGCTGCTGCTTCTCTTTCTCGACTGACTCCTGACAGTCAAACTTGACACCCATAACACCACACGACCTATATAACGAGTCAAGATCAATAACCTTGCTCATATCGACAGATTCATCAATCGACATCTCCAAGCGCTTTGCCTTGGACAACATATCAAGACGTCTATTGTATCTCTTCAAGTTCATGACGGCACGTACCTTGTCCCCCAGCTTATCAGGAGAGACCTTGCGGCCATTTAAATAGTAAACCGGCTCGCCGCTCTCCTCGGTGATCATGACATTGAATGTTTTGTCCTTGGAGTTGCCATTATCACCACGGTCATAGACTGTTTCGGCATTCAATGCCAGTGCACCGCAAAGGAGCGGCAGGATGTAGATGGCTCTGAGTCCCTTCAGAATTGAAACTTTTGATCTGGTCATCATTGTAATTCGATTTTTAAGTGTACTGTGATTAAAACTGTTGGTGATGGAATAGCCGCTCGCTCCGGCCGCTTTTCTTATCAATGAGTATTGATATTCCTTTATATCCGCGCCGCCTGTGAGAACCGCGTCGTCGGCTTCATATTCATATAAGGTCTTCAGGTCTGATTTCAGGAGCCACATCGAAGGGTTGAACCACTGCATCGCCGACAGGCACTCCACAACAAGCAGCTCCTTTGCATGCCCCAGCCTTATGTGCGCCCTTTCATGCTCCAGCATATAGCTGTTGGCAGCTTCATAGTCAACCCTTGAGAGGAAAATATAACGCATCCAGCTGAACGGAGGGATATCCTCATCAAGTACAACGACAGTGCTGCCAGAAGTGTCTTCGTGGTGTTCTCCGGATGATATCTTCCTCCTCAACTTGAAAATGTCAATGGCAACCTTGGAAAGCACTGCAATAACCCCCAGCAGGTACGCAACCGCAGCCAGAAGCCACCAGTCCATGCCAGTGGCGGCAGTTTCGGCGGCGTTCCAGACCGTTGCCGGCGCATCAATGCCTGCTCCGGAGGCTGCCAGCTCGGGCTGAATGGTCTGCTGCAGCTCCCGGGATGTCATCTGCGTCTGCTGCTGCGCCTGAGCGGGTCTGTGTACTGT
>JAGHVP010000046.1 GCA_018064305.1 Candidatus Equibacterium intestinale
GGCCCATCTTGAACTCACCGCCGAGGATAGTTTCTCCGGGAACCGGAATGCGGGCAGCCTTGATTACCATATCGGTGTTGCTGCTTCCGATTATAAGAATCTTCTTTTTCTGCATAGTACCTATATATAAGTTGTAATTAACGATTTCTTTTTGCGCTTATCGTTTGCGCTAATGCGCTAATTTACGCATTTTTTTACTCTGTACAACAATTCAGCCCGTTTTTTATTAATTTTGGCAGTGAAATCGGTAAAAAACAGTCCGTAATTCCACAAAAATGGGCAAAGATACATTAGTAAGCATCGCAGAAAAGGCTGGCTGTTCAGTTTCCACTGTGTCACGCGTTCTCAGCGGCAGCGCAAGCAAGTACAGAATCAGCCAGAAGACCATCGACAGGGTCCTGAAAGAGGCAGAGAAGGCCGACTACACGCCAAGTCTCCTCGCCAAAGGATTGCGCACACAGAAGACCGACACAATCGGCCTGGTGCTTCCCAGCATCGAAAACACATTCTTCGCCCATATCGCAAGCGTACTGGTGCGTGAGGCCAAGAACTGCAACTATCAGATAATACTGGCCGACACGCAGGAGAATGAAGAGAATGAGGTCCGCAACATCTCTACGCTCCTTGCCAGGAATGTAGACGGACTGGTGGTGATACCCTGCGGGTCTTCACCTGAAAAATACAATAAAATCCTCAAGAAAGGTGTGCCCATCGTGCTGATGGACAGATGTTTCCTTGGGCTGGACAGCATATCTAACGTAAGCACCGACAACTACTCCGGTGCCAGGCTGGCCACAGAACACCTCATCTCGAAAGGGCATCGGAATATCGTCTTCATCCAGGGAACCCCTTTCCTGTATCCTTCCAAAAGCAGGGCCGACGGCTATCGTGACACCATGAAGGAACATGGTCTGGAGCAGTTCATCTCCGTGTCCGGCGACGACTTCTCTGTCCAGAACGGCTACATAGAAGCCAAGCTCCTTCTTTCACGCAAGGTACGCCCCACTGCAATATTCGCCGGAAGCAACCAGATCACCCTCGGCTGCATAAAGGCAATCAAGGAAGCAGGGCTGAAAGTGCCCGAAGACATCTCTCTGATAGCTTTTGACGACAACATCCTGTTCGACTATCTGGAACCGGGCATCACCTGCATAGCCCAGCCTATTGAGGAGATGAGCCTGCTGGCCCTCAAGATACTCATCGACCAGATCGAATCCGACTCCGCTCCGGTCAGTGTACTCATACCACCCAGGATAGTTGCACGCAATTCAATCAAGAAACTTCAGGAATAATGGCTAATCTCTTTGATTTACTCCGATTCTGTCAATGAAGCGGAGTTTCGCCTCCTCCGGCTTGTCATATGCATTACAGGATTTGAGATATTCATTCAACTCATAGAAATCCTCTCCCCAAAGGTTTGAACTGAACCGCTGGAGCTTTTCCATTACTGAAATATATGGCAGAGGATCTGTAGACCTGGAAATTATTGCGATTAAATCATATCTTTTGCAAATATGGTAAATTTTCTGCGATTAAGAGAGGCGCAGAGTAAAATATTTACGAATAATCTATCTGCCTATGCGGACAGCTTTCACGCAGTGGCTCATGAGATAGCCTATGGCAGCCACCGACACAAAGATTATCAGGATATCCAGCGGCTGTATGCATACAGGATAAGCCGTTACTATGAAATTGCCGGGCATCTTCACTATGCCAAGCTTCTGCTGGGCCAGGCACACCGCCACTCCCAGCACAATCCCCACAAGGGCGCCCAGCAGCGATATCATCCACCCTTCTGTAGTGAAGATGCGGTTTATCATGCGCGTGTCGGCACCCATCGAGCGCAGCACCTCGATATCCTCCTTCTTTTCTATGATCAGCATTGAAAGCGAGCCGAAGATGTTGCATGAGATGATGAGCACCACAAAAATCAGAATCAGGTACACAGCCAGCTTCTCGTAGGTCATCATCTTGTAGAGGCTCTCGTTCTGCTGGTATTTGTTCTTTATGGTGAATCCTTCGCCGAACAGGTCTGCCAGCTCTTTCTGCAGTTTCGGTGTTACGCTGCCCGCAGCAGTGAGATATTCAGGCGCCACATTCACCTCTATCGAGCTCACTTCCGCATCATATTCAAGCAGCGAGCGCAGCGCAGCGATAGGCATGAACACAAACTGCTTGTCGAAGCTCTGGTCCAGCGAAACTGTGCCGGCGGGGAAAAGCTTCACCTTTTTCAAGGAAGATGTGGGGTCCAGCACCGAAACTTTTGCAGTGCGGGAGGGGAAATACACCTCCAGCGACGTAAGGAAGCTGGAGTTCACCCCAAGCTCGCGCACCAGCCCGGCGCCCAGCACCATCTGGTCTACATCACCGTAATGAAGGTCGAAGGTGCCGCTTACCAGGTATTCCTCAAGCCCTGTGGTGCCGCTGTACGAATCATTCACACCGCGCGCCGTGGCAATGGAATTCTTGTAACCATATTTTATGAATACAGTCTCCTGAAGCACCTCCTCTACAGAGACCACGGCAGGATTGCCGCGCAGAGCCTCCATCTTATCCCCGTCGGGGCTGAACACCTTCGCTTCCGAAGCAGATATCACCACATCGGGAGTATAGCTCTCATAAAGCGATTTGAGCAGGTTGTCGAAGCCGTTGTAAATCGACAGGATGATAACCAGAGCGGCGCAGCCCACCGCAATGCCGGCCGCCGCGATAATTGATATGATGTTTATCACATTATGCGACTTCTTGGCAAAGAGATACCTGCGCGCTATGAAGAATCTGGGGTTCACTCTATTTCTTGAGCAGTTCCTCAATATGCTCGACATAGTCGAGACTGTCGTCAAGATAAAACGCCAGCTCGGGGACAATCCTGAACTGCTTGCCCACACGGCGGCCGAGCTCGCCGCGCAGTGCACGGCTGCTCTCGTTGATTATCTCCATCACCCTTGCACTCTTGTCGGAAGGGAAGATGCTGACATAAATCTTGGCGATGGACAAATCGGGGGTGATCTTCACGCCGCTTACTGAAACCAGCGCGCCGTCGAAGGCAGCCATCCCCCTGCCCCTTATGATCTCGGCCATGTCGCGCTTGATCTGAGAGGCAATCTTAAGCTGTCTGGTGCTTTCTCCTTCCATAGTGATGTATTATTCGAATTTGATGATGAAATAGTTCTTCTTGCCTTTCTGCACAAGCAGATACTTGCCGTTGAGAAGCATGTCGGCGGTGATTGTCATCTCTGCATTCTCTACCTTCTCCTTGTTGATGCTGAGTCCGCCGCCCTGGATGAGCTTGCGGCACTCACCCTTTGATGCAAACACTGTGGTGTCTACAGCCAGCAGGTCCAGGATGTTCTTGGGAAGGGCATCCTTGCCAAGGTTGAACTGAGGCACACCGTCAAACACTGAGAGGAATGTCTGCTCGTCGAGATTGTGCAGGATATCGGCGGTGTCCTTGCCGAAAAGCACCTTGGAAGCCTCCACAGCCTTGTTGTACTCTTCCTCGCCATGAATCATTATGGTAATCTCCCTTGCAAGGGCTTTCTGCAGAGGACGCTGCTCTGGAGCTGCCTCCTGCTCTGCCACAAGGGCGTCGATCTCTTCCTTTGAAAGCATTGTGAAGATCTTGATGTATTTCTTTGCATCCTCGTCGGTCACATTCAGCCAGAACTGGTAGAATGTGTAGGGAGATGTGTAGCGTGCATCCAGCCAGATGTTGCCTTTCTCTGTCTTGCCGAACTTGCCGCCGTCGGCCTTTGTAATCAGAGGGCATGTGAGCGCGAAAGCCTCACCGCCAAGCTTGCGGCGGATAAGCTCTGTACCGGTGGTGATGTTGCCCCATTGGTCGCTGCCGCCCATCTGGAGCTTGCAGCCGTATTCCTGATAGAGGTGGAAGAAGTCGTAGCCCTGCACCAGCTGGTATGAAAACTCTGTGAACGACATACCCTCGCGGTCTTCGCCGCTCAGACGCTTCTTCGCTGAATCCTTGCTCATCATATAGTTGACGGTGATATGCTTGCCCACGTCACGGATGAATGCCAGGAAAGAGAAATCCTTCATCCAGTCGTAGTTGTTCACAAGTATTGCTGCGTTGGGTGCGTCACTGTCAAAGTCAAGGAACTTGGAGAGCTGTGCCTTGATGCATGTGAGGTTGTGCTGGAGTGTAGCCTCGTCAAGAAGGTTGCGCTCCTTTGATTTCATCGAGGGGTCGCCTATCATACCTGTAGCGCCGCCAACCAGTGCTATGGGGCGGTGTCCGCAGTTCTGGAGATGCTTGAGCAGCATGATTCCGACAAGGTGACCTATATGCAGTGAGTCTGCGGTGGGGTCGATACCCACGTATGCAGACACCATCTCTTTGTTCAACAGTTCTTCTGTTCCGGGCATGATGTCGTGGATCATACCTCTCCACTCAACTTCTTTTACAAAATTTTTCATATCTATTTGTTTATTATTCGTATTGGGACTGCCTGCGCAGTATAATCAGCAAATTTATTGTAATTTTCCTCAATATGAAAATTATCGTTATTTTAGTACAATGAAAACATCTCTCCGTATATACTGTATCCTGGCAATGGTAATATGTCTCTGCTCATGCGGCAGGGAATCCATCAGCACCGATGTGCTTGTTGTGGGCGGCGGCACTGCCGGAAGCATTGCTGCGGTACAGTCTGCAAGGGCCGGGGCATCCACCGTCCTGGTCGAGGCCGGCGGAGCGCTTGGCGGCACCACAACCACCGGCGGAGTATCGTTCCCCGGGCTGTTCCATGCATGGGGCAGGCAGGTGATTGGCGGCATAGGCTGGGAGCTGGTATCGGCTGCCGTTGAGATGGACGGTGGAGAAATGCCAGATTTCACTGTTCCTTTCGGCACCGACCATCCGCGCCATCAGATACATATCAATCCTAACATATACTCGATGCTGGCCGAAGAAGCGTGTCTGGATGCAGGTGTGGAGATACGGTATTACGAATTCCCAACTGCCGTAAGGCGAGTCCGCGGCGGATGGGCCGTGGACCTGTGCGGCAAGGGTGGCACGGACGTCTGTATCCGCTGCAGGCAGCTGGTAGAC
>JAGHVP010000030.1 GCA_018064305.1 Candidatus Equibacterium intestinale
TTTGCAAGAACGGCTGCACCTGCACCGCTCTCTCCGCCGCCCAAAACTACTATTCTCTCCATCTTTATCTGATTTTTAATGTTACAATTGTGAGTACTGCAAGAATGATTGATACAATCCAGAACCTGGCTACAATCTTCGCCTCGGGATGGACTCCTTCAGGCTTCTGGATGATTGCATCAGGGTCGGCTTTCTGGAAATGGTGGTGCAGGGGGGACATGCGGAACACCCTCACACCCTTGCCGTATTTCTTCTTGGTATATTTGAAATAGAATCTCTGGATTATCACTGAGAGGCTTTCAGTGAGATAGACACCGCAGAGGATGGGAAGCAGCAGCTCCTTGCGGATAAGCACTGCCGCAACGCCCACAACTCCGCCAAGCATCAGGCTGCCTGTGTCGCCCATGAACACCTGTGCAGGGAACGAGTTGTACCACAGGAATCCGAGCAGGGCACCCACCAGCGCGCTCATATACACTGCAATCTCGCCACTTGCCGGGATGTACATTATGTTGAGGTAGCTTGCGTAGCCCACGTGGCCCGAAAGATATGCCAGTACACCCAGTGTGATGCCCACAATAGCGGTGACACCTGCTGCAAGGCCGTCCATGCCGTCGGTGAGGTTCGAACCGTTGGAGCAGGCTGTGATGATGAATATGATTACCAGTACATAAAGAATCCAGGTGCAGCACTCGCCGGCCTTGCCCTTGAACGGAATGAGCCATGAATAGTCGAACTCGTTGTTCTTCACGAAAGGTATGGTGGTCTTTGCGTTGTTCTCAACAATGACAGAGTTGGTAGACATCGCCTCGGCGGCTTCGACTGCGGCCTCGTCAGCTGCTGCGGGCCTTTCGGCGCGGAAGCCGAGCTGGCTGCTGAAGCAGAGCGTTACACCCACCACAAGGCCGAGCACCACCTGGCCCAATATCTTCTTCTTGCCGCTCATTCCTTCCTTGTTGTGCTTGAACACCTTGATATGGTCGTCCATCCATCCCAGGAAACCGAGCCATACTGTGGTGAGCAGCAGAAGGATGTTGTTGATGTTGGTGAGGTCGCCGAACAGCAGGATGGGGACTATGATTGCCGCACAAATTATGAGGCCGCCCATGGTGGGGGTTCCTTTCTTGCTCAGCTGCCCTTCAAGACCCAGGTCGCGTATTTCCTCACCGATCTGCTTCTTCTGGAGCTTCTTGATGAGCTTCTTTCCTACCACAAGGGCTGTGACGATTGCCACAATGCTCGAGCATACCACGCGGAACGAGATGTACTGCATCAGGCCCACGCCCGGAAAATCATATCCCTGTGACTGAAAATATTGGAAAAGATGGTATAGCATATTCTATTGGTTTTCTTTCATTGATCCGAATACCCGGGCGATGACTTCCTTGTCGTCGAAATGGTATTTTGTGGTGCCGATTATCTGATAGTCTTCATGCCCCTTGCCGGCCACAAGCACTACAGCTCCCTCGGGGGCGAACATCAGTGCAGAGCGGATAGCCTCGGCGCGGTCGGTGATGAACACTGTCTTAGCGCGCATCGCTGCATCAAGGCCTGCCTTTATATCGGCTATGATGTCTTCAGGCTTCTCTGTGCGGGGGTTGTCTGAAGTGACAATCACGCGGTCTGCATACTTCACTGCAATCTGCCCCATTTCTGGACGCTTCGTGCGGTCGCGGTCGCCACCGCAGCCGAAGACGCAGATCAGATAGTGGTCTTTCGCTGCCTCACGCAGTGTCTTGAGGACATTCTCAAGCGCATCAGGAGTGTGGGCATAGTCTACAACGGCGGTAAGGTCCTGTCCGCCGCGCAGATACTCGAGCCTGCCGGCCACGGCGTTCAGCCCGCTGAGGATGGTGAGAGTCTCGTCTTTGTCTGCTCCCAGCAGAATGGCGGTCGAGTAGATGGCAAGCAGGTTGTATGCGTTGTGGGCGCCTATGAACCTGGTCCACACACTTGTTCCGTCTATGGTGAGCTGCATTCCGTCAAGCGTCTCCTCTACAAGTCTGCAGCGGAAGTCGGCCATCTTAGTGCATGAATAAGTGTAGCAGTGAGCGTTGCAGTTCTGTATCATGAACAGGCCGTTGCGGTCGTCTTTGTTCACCAGTGCGAATGCATTTTCGGGAAGGTTGTCGAAAAAGGCCTTCTTGCAGTCGCGGTAGTTCTCGAATGTCTTGTGATAGTCGAGATGGTCGTGTGTGAGGTTGGAGAAGATACCTCCCTTGAACACGAGGTCTGCCGTGCGGTCCTGGCTTATGGCATGTGAGCTTACCTCCATGAAGCAGTAGGCGCATCCCTGCTGCACCATTTCAGCCATCAGGCGGTTGAGCTCCAGCGGGTCGGGGGTGGTGTGCTCTGTGTGGTAGCACTTGTCACCCACATAGTTGGCTATGGTGGAAATCAGTCCGCAGTTGTATCCGAGGGCTGTGAAGAGGCGGTAGAGGAGGGTGGCGGTGGTGGTCTTGCCATTTGTGCCGGTCACACCCACAAGATTCATCTTTGCAGACGGATTGCCGTAGAGATTGGCTGCAATCTTCGAGAGTGCGCGGCGGCTTGCAGGAACTTTTACGAATGTTATGTCTCCTGCTGCCGGCATCTCGAAAGCACCGCTGTTTTCATAAAGCACAGCCACGGCGCCGTTTTCAACGGCCTTGCCTATGAACTTGTGCCCGTCGGCGGCATTGCCGCCTATGGCAATGAACAACGACCCTGCGCTGCATCTGCGCGAGTCGGTCTCCACTGCCCCGATCTCTATGTCAAGGCTTCCTTTGAGGTCGAGGACCTCAATTCCGTCAAGTAATTCTTTCAGTATCATAGTTTCTCTGCAAGTGAGAGTATTACACAATCTTCTTCAATCTTTATGTCCTGTATCTTGCCGCATCCGCTGGACTTTACTTTGAAGCCCTGTGACTCAAGCAGGTAGGTTGCATCGCGCAATCCCATTCCCCTTACGTCGGGCACTCTGCCGGTGGAGTCTGTCTGCGTGGGGCATGGCCTTTCCGCAATCTTCGGCATTGCGCCTTCGGAAGAGATGGCCTCGGCCCATTCGGGTGATGAAGCATATATGTTGTCGATGATCTCGCATGCCACAGGGCCGCCCCATGTT
>JAGHVP010000033.1 GCA_018064305.1 Candidatus Equibacterium intestinale
GTCGAGGTGAGTGTAGATTTCGGTGGTGAGGATGGATTCGTGCCCCCGCATCTGCTGCACCCCACGCAGGTCTGCGGCGTTCGCTACAAGATGCGTGGGGAAAGAGTGGCGGAAGGTGTGGGGCGATATCTTCTTGGTGATACCTGCCCGTGCTGCAGCGTCGTTGACTATTGTGAACACCATCTGCCTGGTGAGCCCCCGTCCGCGCCGGTTCAGGAACAATATGTTTTCGAACCCTTTTGCCACCGGCCATAACTTCCTCTGTCCGAAATAGAGTTTGACAGCGCTTATGGCATATTCTCCTATCGGAATCAGCCTCTGCTTACTTCCTTTGCCAAGCACTTTTATGAAACCTTCATCGAAGTAAAGGTCAGAGATGCGCAGGGAAATGAGCTCGCTCACACGCAGCCCGCACGAGTAGAGCATCTCCAACATCGCCTTGTTGCGGTGTCCCTCGGGCTTAGATAGGTCAAACGAGTTGATTACAGCATCAACCTCTTCAACCGAGAGAACTGTGGGAAGATACTGCTGCATCTTGGGAGAATCGAGCATGTCACACGGATTGCTGCTCACCAGACGGTCGTTCTCCAGAAACTCATAGAACGATTTTATGGAACTGATGGCGCGAGCCTGGGAACGTTTTGAGATTTCGCGCTCTGTGAGGTGTCCGATATAGGCGCACAGGTCTTCTCCAGAGACCTGCCTGATACCGGTACGGCCCAGTTCTGTCACGAAGCCGAGCATCTGCACTATGTCGCGCGAGTAGCTCTCGATGGTGTTGGCGGCCATAGAACGCTCCAGCTGCATGTACGAGCGGTAGTCGGCAAGAAGTGTGGCGAAACTACTTTCCATGGCTCTTCCTGTATTCGGCACAGAACGGACTCAGCCCGCATTCCGTGCACTTGGGCTTGTGTGCCGTGCAGACATATCTGCCGTGCAGGATCAGCCAGTGATGCGCAATGGGCCGCTTTTCAGCCGGGATGTTGGCGGTGAGGTCTTTCTCCACCGCAAGCGGCGTGGTGCCTTTTGAAAGCCCTAGGCGGCGTGAGATACGGAAGACATGGGTGTCTACCGCAATCACCGGCTTGTTGTACACTATCGATGACACCACATTCGCTGTCTTGCGCCCCACTCCGGGAAGCTTCTGCAGCTCGTCTATATCATCAGGAACTTGGCCTCCATAGTTCTGAACCAGCATCCTTGCCATTCCTGCCAGGTGCTGTGCCTTGCTGTTGGGATACGAAACAGACCTGATGTATGTGAAGATCTGCTCCGGGGTGGCTTCTGCCAGAGCTTCTGCGCTGGGATATGCATCGAAGAGGGCGGGGGTGACCATATTCACCCGTTTGTCGGTACACTGGGCCGAGAGTATCACGGCAACTATAAGCTGATACGGATTCTTGAAGTCCAGCTCTGATTCCGCCACGGGCATATTCTCCTCAAACCAGGAGATGATTTCTGAGTAGGGCTTCTTCATGGCGGGGGCGGCTTACTCCAGGTCGATGATGTCACCTTCCGGCTCGGCAGTGACCTCTCTGCATGTATTGTTGCTGCAGACCAGCACGCGGCCCGGGTACTGCCCGAGTAGGGATGTGTTGTGGGTGACCATTATCACAGCTGTGCCGTTTTCACGGTTTATGCGGCAGAGCAGCTGCATTATGCCGGCTGCAGTTTCGTTGTCGAGGTTGCCGGTGGGTTCGTCGGCCAGAATCACTGCAGGCTTGTTGAGAAGTGCGCGGGCAATTGCCACCCTCTGCTGCTCTCCGCCCGAGAGCTGGTGCGGCATCTTGTGCGCCTTGCTTGTAAGCC
>JAGHVP010000125.1 GCA_018064305.1 Candidatus Equibacterium intestinale
ATATTTCGGTGCTCATATATCTCTTGAATGACGGCTCAGTCACGTGGACTGCACGGAACCACATGGCGCCTTCGACTTCCGGGATTGACCTGCAGATTTCAATCTGCCTCTTGTACTGGTCCATAGACTCGAACCCTGTAACCACGCGGTAACGTGACGCAGCTATGCCGGGCACAAGCGGCACTTTGTTCATGACCTGGGGCCAGAAGTGGGCGATGCTGTCGAAGTCAGCCACGGGATGCCCGATCTGCCAGTAGATCTGCGGAGCAAGATAGTCTATCGTATGCCTCTTCGCCCAGTGGGTGGGGTCGGCATAAAGTGCCTGAGTGTTGTTGAGACGGCCTGCCGGAGATATACCGAAGATTGCATCCTCCCGTGTATCCTTGACAATGTTGTATATGCGTTCCACAATATCGTCTATGTTGTGCTCGCGCCATGCATCCAAAGAGCGGTTTCCGCCATACAACCTATATGGTTCGGCATCGTTCCATGCCCCGCCGTCAAGCCCGCGGCGCACTGCAGAGGGATAGAAATAGTCATCCATGTGCACACCGTCAAGCTCTTCATAATTCTCGATAAGCTCCTGGGCCACACCGGCAATCATCTCCCTTACCTCAGGATAGCCGGGATCCCAGTAATTGGTTCCGTCGTAAGTATGTACCCATTCCGGATGCTTGAACATGGGGTGTCCGAGGGTGCGGGCCTTGCTGGTAAGGCCTATCCTCATCGGATTCATCCAGGCATGGATTTCCAGGCCGTACTCGTGTGCTACGTCTATTGCGTATTCAAGTGGATCATATCCAGGATCTTTCCCTTCCGTACCTGTCAGGACAGAACTCCAGGGATAGATTCCGCTGGGCCAGTAGGTGTCGCTGTTGCAGCATACCTGGAAGATGACTGCGTTGCAGTTACAGTCCCTGATGTTCTTCATCATAGTCTTGAGGGCGCTGCGCTGCGAAGACGGGGATGCACCGGTCACAGGCCAGTCCATGCCCGACAGGGTTGCCAGCCACACTGCCCTGAACTCGTGATGGATCTCTATCTCATCGCTTTCCGGATCGAACTGGCCGGGCTGCAGCTCTGGAATCTCTGTGGAAGCCTTCTGCATCACGGTAACTTCTGTAGAGTATGCACCGCTGGCAAAGCGGACATGGGCAGTTCTGGGCAATGCCGCAGTGTTGGCATCGGCCTGGAAGCGTATGGTTTCGGTGCGGGTGTCTTTTGTAGCCAGACGGCGCAGCCACCCGGCATCTACAGTGATGTCATATTCAACACTGGCAGTGAGTTCGATGTCCAGATCTCCACCTTCACTTGCAATGATATATGCAGACTGAGCCGGTGCCAGAATCAACGAACCTATTTCAACCGGCTGCATCACAGCGCTTCTGCCGTCTGTGACAAAAACATTTATGGAACCGTTCGAAGCATCTGCAGGCGCTGTGATTGAAATCTTCCCTTTCTTTTGGTTGTCCGATGCCGGACTTACCGAAACAAGCCATCCTTCGGTGGCGGTGCACAGCACCTTTATGCTGCCGGTGCCCTGGACAGTGTATGGGATTTCTACAGTACTGCCTGCATGAACGCATTCCGGCAGTGTTTCAAATGAAATGGAGAGGGGTCTGACCTTTGGAAGGACTATCTCTCCACCGGCATTCAGCTTGAGATATACGGCAGTATCATCTTCAGAAATGCTTTCTACCAGCCTGTCCGACACTTTTCCTATAGTTGCCCACGTATTTCCACCGTCTGTCGAGATGCAGAGCTCCCCTTCTGCGGTGCGGAACTGCGGAGCAGGTGTCTCTTCACCCACCGGGCGCTTCTTTCCATCTGCATCAGTCAGCCATTCGCCGTCGACCATCCAGCAATAAGCCCCGTCGCTTTCAGCAATTGTGACGTAAGCCGGCTGGTCGTAGAGAGTCACCATGCTGTTGTCGCTGAACCAGAGGATATACCCCACTACATCACCCTCTTCTTCAACCGGAATCAACTGACTTACAGTGTTTCCAGCCTTCAATTCCTTGGCAACTGCCTCAAGTGCCCCGGCATTCAGATTCACTTCGTTGAGAGACTGCTCGATATCACTTACAGCAGACTTCATCTCTTCTATCTGTGCGTTGATCCTTCCGTTGCTGCAGCCCGCTGCAAGGATGAACAGCGCTGCGCAGAGTAGTATGTTAAAATAGCGTTTCATAACTTGCAAATTTACGGATAAACTTCCACATAACAAACAGCAGTCAAAAATGGGCGGAATCACACTTTTTGATTATATTTGTGGTTTATTATACTTTTAAGTGATGAAACTCTCGAAATCGGCGGCGAAAGAGCGCATAGAAGCGCTCAGCAAAGAGCTCACAGCGCATAATTACAACTATTATGTGCTGAACTCCCCTGTCATCTCCGACTTTGAATTCGACCTGAAGATGCAGGAGCTCCAGGCGCTGGAGGCGATGTATCCCGACCTGCAGAAACCCGACTCCCCCACCCAGAAAGTCGGAAGCGACATTGCGGCACAGCCGGAAGGTGCAGTGCAGCAGGCTGCTCCCGCTACGGACAGCATGCAGACCGGAAGGCCGCACAAATCATCTGTCCAGCCTTTCGAGCAGATCACCCACAGGTATCCGATGCTTTCACTCGGCAATACCTACAACCTTGAAGACATGGCAGAGTTCTGCCGCAAGACAGCATCGGAAGAGAATCCGGACGCTACCGAATATTCATGCGAGCTCAAGTTCGACGGCACGGCAATCTGCCTGACATACGAAAACGGTGTGCTCACTCAGGCGGTCACCCGCGGAGACGGTGTGAAGGGCGACAATGTAATTGCGAATGTCCTAACCATCAAATCTATCCCGGCAAAGCTCAGACCCGGCAGCGGATATCCCGGTTCGTTTGAGATACGCGGCGAAATATTCATGCCTTACGCTGCCTTCAACTCGCTTAATGCTGAAAAGGAGGAGATCGGAGAGCCGCCTTTCGCAAATCCGCGCAACGCTGCGGCAGGAAGCCTCAAGCTACAGAGCAGCGCCGAGGTGGCGGAACGCGGGCTGGACTGCGTGCTCTATCATATCCTTGGAGAGAATCTGCCTTTCGCCACACACAGCGAAGCCATTGCAGCAGCTGCAGGATGGGGTCTTCCGGTAAGTGACAAGTCTCAAGTGTGCAGGGGCGGTGCCGAAGTCATCTCGTTCATCAACAGATGGGATACAGAGCGCAAGACTCTCCCCTATGCCACCGACGGCATAGTAATAAAGCTTAACGACCTCGAGACCCAGCGCAGGCTCGGCTTCACCGCCAAGTCACCACGATGGGCCACAGCATACAAGTTCAAGCCCGAGCAGGCTCTCACCAAGCTGCTCAGCATCGACTACCAGGTTGGCCGCACAGGAGCAGTGACGCCCGTGGCGAATCTGGACCCGGTGCCACTTTCAGGCACAGTCATAAAGCGGGCATCACTTCACAACAAAGACCAGATGGACCTGCTGGA